>DASVFB010000064.1:0-2938 GCA_036380275.1 Gaiellaceae bacterium
AGCAGGAGGTCGCGACGTCGAGGCGGATGGCTGCGGCCACGACGAAGATGGCGGCGCTGAATTCTGCGACTAGTAGCAACGCGATCGATCCGAACGCGGAGGACAACTGTGACGACGCTGAGACCGGCAACGCTCAGGAGAGCAATGGTTACGAGGAATTGCCAGAATTGCAGGCGGTCGTCATCGACCGCGCCCTGCACGACGAGCTGACAGCGGGCCCTACGAGGCCAACGGAGCGCTTGCTCAAGGGGCAGCGGGCACCCGCAACCTGCCCACTGCCCAAGCCGCGCTGCTCACCCCGATCCGTGACGAACGGGATCCGACGACGCCGACGAGGCGGCCATGCAACCCGCTGCCTCTGGAGAAGTCACATATCGCATAGCCAGGACCGCTACCGACGATTTACCGGGCGGGACAACTGTCGAGGCCGGTCGTATGTCTTGCTTGCACACGGGCTCCGCGTGAGTAGTCCCAGGTCCGGCTAGGCACGTCGGCCGAGTCCGTAGACGAAGAACTCGCCCGTCTCGACAAAGCTCGCGTCAAGGCCGTGGTCACGAAGATCTCGCGCGAGCCGGTCGGGATCGAACGAACGCTTGAAAATCCGAAACTCCCGACCGTCCTCGAGTCGCCTGAGCTCAGTCGCGCTCTCGCGATTGGGCAGTCGCGAACCGTGAATGACGTTCCTGTCCAGGACCGCGCGTGCGGCATCCACGAGGAAGAAGCGGCCTCCGGGGCGAAGCGCGTCGTGGACGCTGCGCCAGAACCGGTCGGTATGGCTCTCGGGAACGTGCGAAAGCCAGAACGCAAAGAAGACGACGTCATAGTCCTGATCTGGCTGCCAGCTGAAGAGATCGTCAACCCAGAGCTCGACATTGCTCTTACCGGCATCCTGCAGCTTCGCCAGAGCGAGTTCGCGCATCTCCGGCGCTGCATCGACTCCGACTACACTGGTCGCCACCTCCGCGAGACGGATCGTCCACTCACCCGTGCCGTAGGCAAGCTCGAGGACGTCTCCACGAGGCGCAAACGCATCGAGTGCTGAATACACTCGATTGAGCTCAAGACGCCATCTGGCATTGTGCTCTTCGCCCAAGTCATGGAGCCCCTCGCGACGGAACCACTTGTCGTACTCACGAGCGCGAGCCCGATAGTAGGCGAGTTGCTCGGCGAGAATCGGATTGTTGTTTTTCACAGCGCTATCGACGTCGCGAGTTGATGCCTCGTGTCACCCGAAACTCGGCGGCGACCTCGCGCGTGGCCGCTTCCGCCCCGAGCGGGAAGACGTGCAGTGCGTCCACGCGCGAGACACGGGCGAGCCCGGCCGCCAGCTCGCGCGCGAGCTCGATGCCGCCACCGCGACGGATCTGCGCGCAGGCGGGCTCGGGGATCGTCACGCCCGGCAGCGCGCAGGCGCGTTCTGCCATGCGCTCGCTGCGCAGCAACGCCACACTCGCGTAGACGCGCACGCCCGCGAGCATGTCCTCGCCGCGCGCGAGGAACGCTTCGAGCCTCGGGAGATCGAAGACCATCTGCGACTGCACGAAGGTTGCTCCCGCGGCGACCTTTCGCTGCAGCAGCCGCAGCTCCCGATCCAGGTCTTCGGCGAACGGATTGACGACCGCCCCGACAGCCAGCGAATGCGGGACGCTCCACCCCGGCGCCCTCGCGATCAGCTCGGTCGCGGTCATGTCCGCCACATGGTCGACGCCAGCCACCGGATCGCCCTGCATGCACAGCACTCCCTCGGCGCCGAGCGCGGCGGCGCCCACGACCTGCGACTGCAACGCAAGCCGGTTGCGGTCGCGGCAGGAAACGTGCACGATCGTCCCGACGCCCTGCTCGCGGGCGAGAGCCACAGCCGCCAACGGCGACATTCGCGGCTGGCCGGCGTGGTTGTCGGTCAACCCGACGACATCGACGGTGTCAGCCAGAACAGCGATGCGATCACTCACCCGCTGGCCATCGGCCTCGGCCGGCAGCGAAATCTCCGCAGACGTGAGGGCAGTCACGGACACCGGCGAATCATCGCAGCCCGACGCCCCTGAGACGCGCCGTGGTCGAAGGAAGGAAGGAAGGCAGGCAGACCTCGCTTTCTCGATCCGGGCGGAGCCGTGAAATCTGGACGATCTCCCAGACGGCCGCGGCGAACGATGGAGTGCACGCGTCACGACGGCCGGCCCATTGTCGTCTTCGACGCGTTCCACTAGCTGATGGATTGAGGCATAAGCGATAGTCCGTCGCGCGGCAACACCGGCTATCGCTTATCTGAACTAGGGCCTGTGTCAAGGGTCGGTCGGCGGGGGCGAGCGGTCATGGTGGGTGGGGGTGCTGGTCGGCTCCGTGGATGCCCGGGCTTATCTGGGTCCGCGACCTTGGGGTCGGTGACGTGATGGTTGATCGGTCAGTCCGGGTGGAGTGACTCCGGCCGCTCGGTCTTTGGTGGGCCGCCGCCCGGGGGCGGGTGCCGCGAAAGCTGCGGGAGCTGGCCAGAAGCGTGATCATCGAGGAAGGGTGGGCGTGACGGAGCGGGCCACTGGGGTCAGGGAGTCGCGAGGGGCTCCAGGGCGGCGGGGCCGAGTTCGCGCAGCACATGGAAGGAGCGCCGCGCGAGCTTGCGCGCGATCGTCAGCGACGCGCGCGTGTGGCTGAGTCCGCGGGCCTTCAGCGCGAGGTAGTCGGCGTGATCGGGACTGCTGGGCCGACACGCCGACAGCGCGGCCTCATAGAGCGCCCAGCGCAGCTGCGGCGAGCCTTGCCGGGTGAGCTTGCCAACGCGCGCGCGACGGTCGGAACGGTGCACGCCGATGTCGATGCCGGCCATCCGGACCGCCTTGCGTGACGCCGACAGGCGCCCGACGTCGCCGAGCTCACACAGCGTGACCAGCGAGGTCAGCTCGCCCATCCCGTCGAGGCCCATCAGCGCTTTGCAGCAGGTCTG
>DASVFB010000065.1:0-4336 GCA_036380275.1 Gaiellaceae bacterium
GACCTCCTGCGCCGGCCCGCCGCGCACGGTTTTGGGCCGCGAGTCGGCGATCGACTTCAGCTTCTGCAGACCCTTCACCTTTGCCACGAGGCCTTCGGGTGGCTGCATCTCGAGCACGTCGCCGAGGCGCCGGGCGACCTCGTCCAGCGACGCCGCGCCGAACGCGAGGCACATTCGCCGTTCGGTACCGAACTGGTTGATCAGAAGCGGATGCGACGAGGCTCGGACGTTTTCGAACAACAGCGCCGGCCCGCCCGCCTTGACGACGCGATCGTTGATCTCCGTGATCTCGAGGTCCGCGTCGACCTCGGCGGAGATGCGAACGAGCTCGCCCTCGCGCTCGAGCAGCGCGATCCACGCGCGCAGATCGCCGGGCGGGGCCATCGCGTTCATCCTACGCGGCGCACACATCCGCTTCGGCGCGGAAGGCGTTAGCCTCACGCTGGTTGCAGGCCGCCGCCCGCCCGTCCGCTCCGGCTCTCGTCCTCGCGCTCTTCGACATCGGCGAGAGACCGGACTTCGCAGGCCTGGCTACGTTCGTCCGCGCGATCGAGCACGCGAACGTTCCCGACGGCACCGTGATCTACGCGGGCACGTACGGGCCCAACCAGGTCACCGCGGATGCGATCAACGGGCTGCCGTCAGGTGTCTACGCGCCGATGTTCAGCATCACGCCCCGAGGAAGCAGAGGACCCTACGCCGGACGCAACCTGCCCCCGGACGATCTCGCGAAGCTCGACCCGCGTTACGACGGTCCGATCCCGCTGCGCAATCCGGACGAGCCGCTTCCTCGCGGTGACTACCTGAACTGGGGCCGCGAGCTCGGTCTTCGCTTCCGGGACACGCTGCGGCACCGCGGCGCGGGCGGCGGACCGGTCGCGACGACCTGGCAGTTCGACGAAGTCGTGTCCGAGACCGTCCTGGGCGGCCTCACGGTCCCCTACCGCCTTTACGTCGCCGGGATCCTGCAGGGGCTCCACCTCGGACGCGTCCGGCTCGGCGACCGGCCACAGACGGGCATGGTCTGGGCGGCCGAGAAGACGCTTCCGACGCTGCCCCAGTTGCCGGCGCCGACAGGCTCTCCCATGGCGGTGCTCTGGACCGCGATCGACAAGGCGGCAAAGCTGTACGTCGGCGAGGAGTACGTCGAGTTCTCAGGCGACCCGCGCGGCGCCGCCGAGCGCTCGTCGCTCGGACAACGGCGCATGCTCTCCGCAGGCCCGACCAGGCGGCGAATCGGGCACAAGTACGTCGTCGGCATGACGCCGGGCTTCCTCCTCCCGGGCTCGGCGCTCGGCGGGAACGTCCATGGTTGGCCGGTCAGCCGGGTGAACGACTGGCGCGAGCGCTTCGTGCGCGCGCGGGCCTCGCTCGTGGCCGTCTCCGGCTTCGGTCAGTTCAACTTCACGGGGCCGAACAGTCGCTACGAGATCATGCGCGCCGCGATCGAGGCAGCAGCCTCGCCGTTCCCGACCTAGCTCAGTAGCGGCGAGGGCGCCGTGCCCTGCGGCGGTGGTTCCACGCCTCGATCGTCTCGCCGAGCGCGATCACAGCGATGAACGTGAGGCCGACGATGAGCATCGCCGTGACCACCTTCTTGCCTTCGGTCGCGGCATCCTCCACGAACAGCAGCGCGAGCGCGAGCACCGGCCGACTCTAGCGCGCCGCGCGCGCCCGGTGCGCGGCGAGCGCGCGCTCGGCGGCCTCGTCGTCCGGAGGTCGGGGCCCGAGCGAAGCGGCGGCCGCGAGCCACGCTTCCCCGTCACCGTTCTCGCCCTCCGCACGGAGGCGCGAGCACACGGAGATCAGCTCGGCGAGCTCGGAGACCGCCGCGACGCTCCCGGTCGCGGCAATGCGAACAAGCCCGTGTGCGTAGAGGTAGTCGCCGAGCAGCAGCGCGAGCTCGTCGTCGGCGGGCGCGAAGAGACGCGGCCGACCGTAGTGACAGAGGTAGCCCTCGTAGATCGTCTCGACGCCGGTCGCGAACGCCTCGTCGCACAGCGGCGAGAAGACAGGCTCGTGCTCGGGTGCGCTCCGAGCAGCAGTAGCCCAGAGCGGGCTCTCGCGCGCGGCCTCGTCGACGATCGAGCTCCAGAGCTCAGTTGCCGAAGAAGTCACCGACGGCCTCCACCGTTGCGTCGACGTCCTCGTCGGTGTGCGCCAGGGAGACGAACATCGCCTCGAACTGCGACGGTGCGAGATAGACGCCGCGCTCGAGGAGATGCCGGAAGAGCGCGGCGTAGCGCTCCGTGTCGCACGCTCGCGCCTCGTCGTAGTCGCGTACCGGCCGGTCGAACAGCGTCAGCATCGACCCGACGCGCTGCACCGTGCCGAACGGCGCGAGGCCGGACTCGAGCCGCGCGGCGCGCGCCTCGAGCCGCTCGTACACGTCTGGATCGCGCAAGCGGCGCAGGACCGAGACACCTGCGGCCGTCGCGAGCGGATTTCCGCTCAGCGTCCCCGCCTGGTAGACGGCACCGGACGGCGCGAGCTCCGCCATCACATCGGCGCGGCCGCCGAACGCCGCGAGCGGGAGACCGCCGCCGACGATCTTGCCGAGGATGGTGAGGTCAGGCGTCACGCCGTACAGCTCCTGGGCGCCGCCGCGCGAGACACGGAAGCCCGTGATCACCTCGTCGAAGACGAGCAGCGCCCCCGATGCGTCGCAGAGCTGGCGGAGCACGCTCAGGAAGCCCGGCGCCGGCGGAACGACGCCCATGTTCCCCGCCACCGGCTCGACGATGACACAGGCGAGCCCCTCGCCGTACTGGGCGACTGCGGCGGCCGCTGCCTCCGCGTCGTTGTAGGGCGCGACGACCGTGTGCGCCGTCACCGACCCGGGAACGCCGAGCGACGTGGGGATGCCGAGCGTCGCAAGCCCCGACCCCGCCTCGGCGAGGAGCGCGTCGACGTGGCCGTGGTAGCAGCCCGCGAACTTGAGCACGCGATCGCGTCGCATGAAGCCACGCGCGAGACGGATCGCGCTCATGGACGCCTCTGTCCCGGACGAGACGAGGCGAACGCGCTCGACGGAAGGCACCGCGTCGACGATCTCCGCGGCGAGCTCGACCTCCCGCTCGGTCGCGGCGCCGAACGACGTCCCCTCGCGTGCGGCTGTAACGACGGCGTCGACCGTGTCGGGATCCGCGTGCCCGAAGAGCAGCGGGCCCCACGACATGACCCAGTCGAGGTAGCTCCGGCCGTCGGTCGTCTCGAGGCGCGCACCGGACGCGCGTCGCACGAACAGCGGCTCGTCGAGCCCGACCGCGCGCATCGCGCGCACCGGCGAGTTGACGCCGCCTGGGATGAGCTCCTGCGCGCGCCGCCAGAGCTCCGACCTCGTCCCTACAGCCAGCCCGCGAGCTCCTTCGTCCAGTACGACACGACGAGGTCTGCGCCCGCGCGTTTGATCGCGGTCAGGCTTTCGACCGCCGCCGCACGCTCGTCGAGGTGCCCGGCGCGCGCGGCGTCTTTGACCATCGCGTACTCGCCGCTGACGTTGTACGCGGCGAGCGGCGCGTCGAACCGGTCGCGCGCGGCACGGATGACGTCGAGACACGGCAGCGCCGGCTTCACCATCAGCACGTCCGCGCCCTCGGCGAGATCGAGCTCGCATTCGCGCAGCGCCTCGCGGACGTTGCCGGGATCCATCTGGTAGCCGCGCCGGTCGCCGAACGCGGGCGCCGATTCGGCAGCCTCGCGGAACGGGCCGTAGAACGCGGACGCGTACTTCGCCGAGTACGCGACGATCGGCGTCTCCGGAAGCTCGGCGCGGATCGCGGCGACGCGGCCGTCCATCATGTCGCTCGGGCACACGACGTCCGCCCCGGCGTCGACGTGCGAGACCGCGGTGCGCGCGAGCACCTCCAGCGTCGCATCGTTGTCGACCTCGTCTCCACGGAGAACGCCGCAGTGGCCGTGCGCGGTGTACTCGCACAGGCAGACGTCGGTCAGCAGGAGCAGCTCCGGAAAGCGGCCGCTCAGCTCGTGCAGCGCCCGCTGCACGACACCGTCGTCTGTCCACGCTCCCGAGCCCTCGTCGTCCTTCTCCTCGGGGATGCCGAAGAGAATGACCGCCTTCACACCGAGGCGCACGAGCTCCTCGGCCTCGCGCCCCACGTCGTCGACGCGGAAGCGACCGAGAGGCGGCAAGAGCTCGTTCCGAGCGGTGTCGGGCCCGACGAACAGCGGCATCACGAACTGATCGAGATCGAGCCGCGTCTCGCGCACGAGATCGCGCAGCGGGGCTGTGCGCCTCAATCGGCGCAGCCGCGTGACCGGGAACGCGCTCATGCGAGAAGCTTACGCGCGGGCGCGATGGCTCAACTGGACGTGA
>DASVFB010000066.1:0-10922 GCA_036380275.1 Gaiellaceae bacterium
GCTCGTGAGGCGGAGGCGGGTTGTCATGTGGACTCCTTTCATGGGAGGTGCGATCGTCAACCTTCGGGAGTGCTGCAGGGCGACAGCCTCGCTGCACGACGCGGCCCGCGCATCGTGGTGACCCCCTGACGCGTACCCGAACAAAACGTCGCGACAGTGAGACAGGCGAGTCGCCGTCAGAAGATGGACCGCGGCGGAAATCGCTGCAGATCTTGTCGCTGGCCCGCCGCAAGCCTCGACCTTCGTGCAGGTTGTTTCGCCTCGGCAGGCGAGCGATACTCGACGTTGCTGGCTGCGGTCCGAGGAGGAGGCATGATGAGCAAGTTGTCGACGCGAAAACGCGGCGCGCGGTGCCGCGTCCGCCGGGCAGTGTTTGTGCTCGCCTCGATCGCCGGCTTCGCGGCGTTCACCGGCGCGCCGAGTCGCACGGCGACACGCAGCTACCCGGTGTGGCAACGGGCGGAGGTTCAGATCCTGGCGCCGACGCTCGATGTGCGCCTGAGCGCGTCGTCTTCGTTCGCTCCCTCGGATAGCTGGACGATCCAGCTGGCGTGGGGGCCCGCAGACTCGGAGTTGTTCGAGCTGTCTCGCACGGAGCACGAGATCGCAACGATCTCGGGAACAGGACCCGTTGTGCCGGCGATTCGGATCAGTCCCGAGTGGCGCTGGGATCTGCTCCCGTTGCCGTACGCGGGGCTGCGCGTCTACACGACGCTCGCCTCGGGCGGCGGGAGCCAGACGGTGATGAACGAGGTCGAACTGGTCGCGCGCGACGGGACGCGACAGTACAACCCGACTGTGCCGGGCAAGTTCGGCGGCGCCTGGACCGGCTTCCCGAGCGGCTCGGGCTTGCTGGTGCCGCCCAACGCGGGCTACGCGGCGCTCGGCGCGCTCGTTCGCTCCGGGACGAAGACGGCCACCTTCGCCGTCGGCGCGCGGCCACGAATGCGCGTAGTCGTTCCCTTCAAGGTTCCGCCGCGGGACGCGAAGCGGGTGACCGCGGACGTCACCTACGTCCCACCTGTCGGCGCCGAGAGCGTCGTCTACCACGGTACGGCGACGATCCCGTCGGCGCTCGCACCGGGTGCTCGCGTCAGCGTGCCGACGAGGCTGACGCCGGCGGGGGTCGAGCTCGCGCGGCGCCTGGGAGTCAAACGACTCGCCGCGGCCCTGAAGTCGTCCGGCTACATCTTCTTCACGAGCAGCGGCGGCCTCGCGCACGGCGGCGACACCGCCCCCGAGATGATCGAGGTGCCGATGAGCAGCTGCCACCGCCACGTTTCGGCAGTGCCGAGGCATCCGTGCGCTCAGACCTGCCCGCACTTCCCCGACGTCCAGGCGACCGGCTACCTCGTCTACACGGCGATCGGCGACGTGTTCGGCAGCACGACCTGCACCCGCGGCGCCCCACTCGTCCCCTGGCCGATGTACTAACCGGGCATCCACCTTCCGGCCGCGCCTCCGGCTGGCGCGTCAACCGGAGCATGGCACGAAGAAGACCTACAAATCGGGCGAGCAGGTAGCCGGCTACTTCGGGACGCCGACACGCGCGCCCATCTGCCGTAGATTCGCGCTCGTGGGCGGCAGCGATAGCGAGGCACAGGTCACGGAGTGGGGTTCGACGGCTAGGCGGGGGATCGCCGCCTTCAAGCCGGAGCCGAGGCCACAGAATGACCTTGATTGGTCAAGTCAGCGCCACGCGGCTGGCGCCAGAGTGGGAAGTGCGGAGCCAGGACAGACCGCCAACGCCTCGCCTGTCGGCCGCGGCGCTTCTTCGGGCCACCCAGCCCGGGGCGCGCCACCCTGGCTCCGCACCTGACGCTCTCCCCGAGGTTTCTACCCGCTGCCATCGCGGCGACTCGCCCCGCTTCTGGTCATTCGGGTGGCGGACATCTGGGTCTTGAATCCGCTCGTAGCCGGACTTATATTTCGAGCCGGAGCCAGGGATGGCGGCAGGGGTGTGCGGCACCCCTCTTAGCAGCGCTCACCGCATCTGGGGAGAGTGCGCGAGGCCCTGGCCCTGGCTCCGCCACAACGTAGGACCGCGAGGGGAAGGAACCGCAGTCGGAGGGGGTATCAGGCCGCAGCCCCTCGACCCTCGCGGCTTTCCATGATCCCGCCGTGACAGACAAATCACAAGACCGAGCTCGTTGGTATGCCTCGGCGCTCCGGAACGAATGGAGGTTCGCTCGCCGATCGTAGACCGTCCAGCCGCTGGGGCAACCCTCGAGCCAGACCGGCTCGACGGTGAACACGCCGTTGATCCCCTGCTCGATCAGCTCCTCGTCGGCCGTCGTCGCGATCGCGACGACGCGCAGCCTCTCGCCGTCGCCGATCAGGAGACCACCACCGCCATCGGCAACAGCGACTACGACATGTCTCAGGGGCGGGGATCGTCACCGGAGGCAACCTGGTCGTCCACTAACCACCTTTTCTTCACCGCCCGTGGATCAACGGGGGCGCATTGCGCCCCCGTTGTCGTTCTCGGACGCCGCCGCCGATTGTGTCGTGAACGCGCACGGTTGTGCGGTTCACGCCGCGTGTGCCGGTCAGATACCTCGTTCACTTCGACGACGGCGGGCTTGAAGCGGTGACGCTCTCGCTCGGATCGCGAGTGGATCGCGCGAAACCAGGAAGCTGCTCTCGCGGTCGTCGCCGTCCTGCTCGCGATCTGGTTCGCGGGCAAGGGCATTCGCGGCCCCCGCGAATAGCGCGTCGCAGGCAGGTTGTCTGTCCGCGGTCGCGTACGGTTGGTTCTCCCGAAGTCAGATCGGAAGGGAGGTGAACGCCGGTGCAAATCGCGCTCGCGCTTGCGATCACGGTCGTCTCGGCGTGCTGTCTGAACGTCGGCTATCTGCTCGAGCACAGTGTCGCCTCGAAGGTGCCCGCGCTCTCGCTTCGCCGGCCGGTTGCCTCGCTGCGCTCGCTGCTGGGAAACCGTCGCTGGCTCGAGGGCTTCGGCGCTGAGGCCGGCGGCTGGATCCTCTACGTCGTTGCGCTCGCCCTGGCCCCGCTGTCGCTCGTGCAGGCGACCGCAGCGGGTGGGATCGGCATCCTCGCGGTGATGGTCTCCCGCTTCACGCACGTCCCGCTGTCGAGGCGCGAGCGGATCGGCGCGGGAGTGTCGGTCGTGGGCCTCGCTTTGCTCGGCGTCAGTTTGCTCGGCGACCATGGTGAGGGCTCGGTCAGGGGTTATCTCTGGGTTGGTGTTTGGCTGATTGCCTCCGCGGCTGCTGCCGGCGGCTGCGTGTGGCTGCTCGCGCGCGTGATTGGCGGCGGGCCGGCCTGGGGCATCGCCGCGGGGATCCTCTTCGCGGCCGGTGACGTTTCGACGAAGATGGCCGTCAGCGGCGGTCCTAAGAACATCGCGTTCCTGGTCTGCCTGGTCGTTTTCTACGGTGTCGGCACGGTTCTGTTGCAGGCTGGGTTTCAGAGGGGCAGTGCACTGACGGCGGCGGGACTCGCGACGTTGTTCACCAACGCGCTGCCGATCGCGGCCGGGATGTCTGTTTTCGGCGAGCCGCTCCCCGCGGGCTGGATCGGCGCGATTCGCATCGCCGCGTTC
Organism: Gaiellaceae bacterium; assembly: GCA_036380275.1. GTDB lineage: Bacteria > Actinomycetota > Thermoleophilia > Gaiellales > Gaiellaceae > DASVFB01. The sequence goes on from DASVFB010000066.1 coordinate 3,566, forward strand.
GCCGCAGTCGTCGCCGGCGCGGTCCTCCTCGCGTCGCGCGCCAAGCCGCCGAAACAGCGTGCGGCGATGGCGTCGGGAGACCTCGCCGCGACCCCGGTCTGACCGGCTTCCTTTTCGATAGGGACCCGCCGTCCGGGCTGAATTGACCTAGCTGAGCCATAGGCGGCCTCGGCACCGCGGCCTAACGTTGCTAGTGGAGCACCTCACCGGGTCCGACTCCGAGCCCGCGAGCGGGTCTTGTTCGTTGCCGGCCGAAGGCGTCGGGCCCGGGCTCCGTATTCCCTCCCCCAGCGCGAGACACCATGCCGTGCTTCTCGCGTGGACCTACGCCGGCTTCTTCGAGAAGCTGACGCCCGAGCAGATGTGGCGGCAGATCGCCATGGACCCGACCCGATCGGCCCGATGAACGCACCCGTGCGGTGCTGCCCGTGCTGCGCGCTGCGCTCAGTCGGGCTTTCGCCCGCTCGCGATCTTGACTGGAGCCGGGACGGCATAGCCGTCGCCCCGACGCCACTGGTCGAGTCGCGCCTCGAGCGACTCCCGTACTACTTGACGCTGCGCCTCGTCTGCAGCCCTCAGGAGCGCTCCAGTCCGGACGGTTCCGTCCGCCAAAGCAATGATCAGATCGTCGGCGGAATCGAGCGGAAACTCGATCGTGGTCATGTCGATCGACACCTGGACGAATCCGGCGGTGCGAAGCAAGCTCCGGAACGTGTCGTCGTTCGCGTACTGGAAGAACGACGGCCCGGGCGGGATCTCGCTCGGCGGAGGAACCTGAGCGTCCGCGATCGCGCCGAGCAACGCCGCGAAGAAGGGAGACTGCTCGGGAGCGTCCCACGTCGACAAGGCAATGCGCCCACCCGGGACGAGGACTCGCGCGATCTCTCGAGCCGCCCGCTCAGGCTCGCCGACGTGCTGGATGACGATGTTCCCAACTGCCGCATCGAGCGACTCGTCGGCGAACGGAAGGTTCGTGACGGAGGCCTCGACGAACGAAGCAGCCGGGTAGCGCCGTGCTGCGATCTCGACCATGGCGGCCGCGACATCGACGCCGGTCGCTTGCGCTCCGCGCTCGCTCGCCCTGCCGGCTGCATCGCCCGCTCCGGTTCCAACGTCCACGACGCGCAGTCCTGCCTCGACGCCCGCTGCATCGAGTAGGGAGTCGACGGCCTGGCTCGTTATGGGACTCCAGACGCGCTCGTAGAGGGCGGCCACCAGCTCCCAACCGGACGCCTCGTACTGGTCGAATGCGCGGACATCGATCTCCGTCATCGGCGACGTCGGGGCAATCCTCGCACTTCGCGACGGCCCTCACCGCGGTGCCGCCTGAAGGGCGGGGCTCAGCCGGCCGCTTCGCCACCGACGGCAGCGGGATCGTAGGCCTCGACCGCGCGCTCGACCGACTGGTAGAAGCGGTCGGCGCCGATCGCCGCCGTCACGCCAGCGAGCTCGAACTCGTCCCGCATCCGGTATCGCAGCCGCGCGACGACGAGCGTGATCCCGGCCCGCCGCAGCTCCTCGGCAAGGTCGGCGAGCATCTCCATCCCGGTCGAGTCGACATGCGCGATCGACTCCGCGTCGAACACCAGCCAGCGGGTCTCGGTCGGGGCGGCGCCGATCGCCTCCAGGATCCGGCCGCGCACATAGTTCGCGTTGGCGAAGAAGAGCCGGTCGTCGAGCCGGTAGACGACGACGCCGGGGTTGATCCGTGCCGACGGATGCAGCGACACGTCGGCGTAGCGCCCGATCGTGTCCACGTAGCCGAGTACGGCGTCGTAGGGCCTGGCGCTGCGGCGCACGGTGTCGACCACCGACAGTCCGACGGCGACGATGATCGCCTGCAGGACGCCGAAGATGACGACGCACGAGGCGGTCACACCGGCGATCGCGACCTCAACCCGGTCGATCTGGGCGAGCGTTCGCCAGGCGGCGAGGTCGACGAGCCCGATGCCGGCGGAGACGATGATCGCGCCCAGCACCGCGGTCGGCAGGTACTGCACCGGCCCGGTCAGGAAGAGCAGGATGCAGACGATCGTCCCGGCCGCGAACACACCGGAGACCTGTGTCCGCACCCCGAGCGAGTCGTTGACGGCGGTGCGTGAGCCCGCGGCGCCGACCGAGAACCCCTGCGTGAATCCGGCGGCTGCGTTCGCTGCGCCCATCGCCAGCAGCTCCTGTGACGCGCGTACGGGCTCGTGGCGGCGGCCGGCGAACGAGCGCGCGGTCAGGATCTCGTCGGCGAACGAGACGAGGAACACGCCGAGCGCCGCCGGCGCGAGCTCTGCGACGTCGCCGAATCCCGGCCGAGGCAGCGTCGGCCGCGGCAGGCCGCTCGGGATCAGGCCGACGACCGCGACCCCGTGGCCTGCCAGGTCGAGCGCCCAGGAAACGCCGATCGCGCCGACGACGACCACCATCGCGCCGGGGACGCGCGGGACGAAGAACCGAAACGTGAGCAGCACCGCCAGCGCCACGGCGGCGACCGCCACCGTTGTGCCGCTCACCTCGCCGAGCTCGCGGGCGTTCTCGGCCAGCCGGTCGAGCGGGTCGCGAGCGCTGATCGAGAGGCCGAGCAGCTTTCCGATCTGGCCGATCACGAGCACGACCGCAACACCGTGGATGTATCCGATCAGCACCGGCCGCGAGAAGTAGTCGGCGAGCCAGCCGAGCCGCAGCAGGCGCGCGAGCAGGAAGCAGGCGCCGACGAGCAGCGCAAGCATCGACGCGAGCTCGACTGCATTCGCGCTGCCGGCGACTGCGAGCGGCAATATCGCGGCCGCGACGACAGTCGAGACCGATCCTTCCGGTCCGACGACGAGCACACGCGACGAGCCGAGCAGCACGTACGCAAGCGAGGGCACGAGCAGCGCGTAGAAGCCGTTCACCGGCGAGAGGCCGGCGAGCTCGCCGTAGGCCATTGCCGACGGGATGCCGAGTGTTGCCACCGTCACCCCGGCGACGAGGTCGCGGCGGGCGCTCGGCGCGCGGTAGCGCGGCAGGTCGGCGGAGAGCGGCAGCGCACGCGTGAGCAGCGGCTCGGCCCGCGCAGGCCGGAACGGCGGCCGGTCGCCGTACGCAGTCACGCCTCCGCGTTCGGAAGTGACGTTCGCTCCCTGTTCCTGGTCGCCGTCGCGTGCCATCGTCGCCCGCCGCAGCAGACCGACCTTTTCAGATTGCGGCGCACGCCGCGAGTGCTTCGCTGAACCGGCAGGTCTTTCTCCTTCACCGGCAATCCCCGCTCCCCACCCGCTCCAGCGCTGGCGATTCAAGGCACGGCCCGCAGAATTCGTGGTCGAATAGGCGTCGCGCATGAAAGTGGTCGTCGCCACCGATCGCTCGGAGACCGCCCAACAGGCTGTCTCCTGGGCTGCCGACCTCACGCGCAGGTTCGCGGGCGAGCTGGTGCTGCTTCAGGTGCTCGCCCAGCCGGCCGAGAGCGCTGAGGAGGCGCTTGAGGCCGAAGCCCATGCCGTCGCGGCGCGCGCGCTCCTGCGCGTCGACCCGGACGTCGCCGCCGCGATCGTCCGTACGGCCGAGGAGGAACAAGCGGACGTCCTCGTCGTGGGCAACGCGGGCATGGGCGGTCGCAAGGAGTTTCTGCTCGGCAACATTCCGAACCGGGTCTCGCACGCGGCGAGGTGCACGGTCGTCATCGTCAACACGACGGACGGTGCGGTCCCGCAGCCCGCGCCAGACGAGGTCGCGGACGAAGGGCTGCTCCGACGCGCAGCGCAGATCGGCCGCGTCTTCGCGCGCTTCGGGCTCGATGCGCGGGCTGCGTCGGCGGCCGACCGCGCGAGCCGGCTGCGCGCGGCGCTCGAAGAGCTCGGACCGACCTTCGCCAAGCTCGGCCAGATCCTTTCGACACGGCCCGACCTCGTTCCACCGGACTTCGCTGACGAGCTCGCGAAGCTGCAGGACGACGTCGCGCCGCTGCCGGAAGCCGAGATCGTGCACGTGATGGAGCAGGAGCTGCAGGTCCCCTGGGAGGACGTCTTCGAGTCGATCGGGCCGACCCCGCTCGCCGCAGGGACGATCGGACAGGTTCACCGTGCGACGCTCGAGAACGGCGACCAGGTCATCGTCAAGGTGCAACGCCCGCGGGCGCGAGAGGAGATCACGCGCGACCTCGGCCTGCTCGAGCTGTTCGCGGAGAAGGCGCTCGCGCGCGAGACGCTGCGCGGGGTCGTCGACATCCCCGTACTGGTCGGCCACCTCTCGGAGTCGCTTCGGCGTGAGCTCGACTTCCTCCAGGAAGCCGAGAACATCGAGCGCATGCGCGAGCTGCTTGCGCCTTACAGCCGCCTCGGCGTGCCTGGCGTCTACCGCGAGCTGTCGACCTCGCGGCTGCTCGTCCTGGAGTTCGTGGAGGGCGTTCCGATCCGCGACTCGAGCGAGAGCGACGCGCGCCGCGAGGCGGGGCGGCAGCTGCTCGAGGCGTTCTACAAGCAGATTCTCACCGATGGGTTCTTCCATGCCGATCCGCACCCCGGCAACCTGCTCTGGACCGGAAGGAAGATCGTGCTGCTCGACCTCGGGATGACCGGCGAGCTCGGACCGGAGCTCCGGGAGCTGATGATCGTGCTGTTGCTCGCGTTTGCACGCAACGACCCGAAGTTCCTGACCGAGGCGATCCTCATGCTCGCCGGCGACGAGCGGCGTTCGGACATCGACCTCGACGCGCTCGAGGGCGAGTTCGCAGGCTTCATCGACCGCTTCCACGTCGCCTCGTTGCGCGAGATCCAGATCGGGCCGATGCTCGACGGGATGATCCGCATCGCGGCGAAGTACGGCATCCGTCTGCCGGCCTCGCTGGCGCTCAGCGGGAAGGCATTCGGCCAGGTGCAACTCGCGATCGCGGAGCTCGATCCGACGCTCGACCCGTTCCGTGTCGTCGGCGACTTCCTTGCGCGCAATGTCCGCGACAGGCTACGCCGGCAGGCCGATCCGCAGCGGCTCTTTTACGAGGGGCAGAAGCTGAAGCTGAGGATGACGCGGCTGGTCGAGGCGATCGAGCGCGCGACAGGCGCTCGGCCGGGGCCGAAGCTCCAAGTCGACTTCATCGGCTCGCGCGACATCGAGGGCGCGATCACCCGGGCCGGACGTCGGCTCGCACTCGCCGCGCTCGCTGCGGCGAGCGTCGTCGGCGCGGCCACGACCGCCGCGGCTTCGACGGCGGATTGGATCTCGATTGCGTTCGCAGCGGTGGGTGCGGTGTTCGGCGTCTGGCTCGTCGCCGATATCACTCGTCGCTGACGTCGGTCTGCTGCGCGCGCCGGAGGCGCCGGTCGAGGACGAACGCGGCGACAGCCATCACCAGGCCCAGCACGAAACGCTCGAGTCGCCGCGTCACGCGTGCACCAGGTTCACCGTCGACTCGAAACATCCCGCCGTTGCCTCCTGTGCGCCGTCCAATCGGTAGGTGAGCTCTCGCAAGCCGCCTGAATGATGCGCTTGATGTCTATGACTTGGCCGAATGTGCGAAGGGCGCCCTCGAGGCGCCCCTCACATTTGGGTCAAGTTACGGCCCGGCTACCGGTGGTTCAGCCTGGCCACGCTGACGAGCGTATTCGTCCCGTTCGTGAGCGCGCAATGGATCTCGGCGCGGTCACCGACCTTGAACGTGGCGACCTTCGCGGTCAGAGAGGGAGGCACCGCGCAGGTCAACCCCGCAACCGTGATCGACATCGACGAGACGGCCGAGACCGTGCCACGCGCCGCGCTCTTCTCCGTCGGCGGACGATTCGGGACGCACCTGGTCGGCCCGAGCTCGACGGCGGAGCCGCCCGCCGTGACCCCGCCGAGCTTGCCGGCCGTCAGGCCGCCCGCCGTCGAGAAGCCGGCCGAGAGGTTCGCAAGCAGGTCGACGTAGGGGCCGTGTGCCTGGCCGCGAGCAAGGCCAGCGATGTTGCCGTGATCGTAGACAGCGTCGTAGTGCGCGAACGTGTCCCTGGTGGACGCGACATCGATCTTCAGCCTTCCGCTCACAACGCCGACGCCGTCCGTCGTGTTGATCGTACTGTTCGCGAAGACCGTGATCGGTCCCGTGAGATCGGGATCACCGGTCGCCGTGCCCGCGTACTTTCCGTGGGAGACGACGATCGTCTTTCCTTCCCGCGTCGTGCACGTCCTCGTAACGGTCTGGGATGCGGTCGTCGCAGTGAACGTTCCCGCAACGAGCTTCGCGGTCTTCGACCCGTGGAGTCCCATGCCGACCGCAAGACCGGACACGGAAAGCGCGAGAAGGCCCACGGCCAGCACCGAGAGTTTGCGCATTGGAGCTCCTTTCTTCGGCTCAGTTATGCCCCGGACGATCGCGACTAGACGTGAAACTTTGTGGAGCGGCTCGTAAAGTCCGCGTAAAGCGCGGCGCCGTGAGACTCGGTGCGTTAGGTTCGCTCTGGGAGGCATCGACCAAGGAGGTCGCACCATGTGGGTACGGGTCGCCACGTTCGAGGGCGGGGACACGGAGAAGCTCGACAAGCTCATGGATGAGCGCATGTCGTCGGGCGAAATGACACCGCCTGGAGGCATGAGCAGCGTTCTCATCCTCGACGACAAGGACGCCAAGAAGCGCAAGTTCCTCGCGTTTTTTGAAACCCGCGACGCACTGGACGCCGCCGAGGCTGGATTCGACCAGCAGGGAGACACGATCCCCGAAGAGATCCGCGGCAAGCGCACGAGTGTCCACTACTACGACGTCGTGATCTACGACGGCGACGTCGAAGCTGCGAAGGCCGCGCGTGTCAGTCTGCTCGAAGGATCGCCTGAATCGATTGACGCCGGCCTCGAGAAGACGCGCGGCGACTCACTGCCCAAGGTTCGCGCGATCAAGGGGAACGTCGGCGCGGTCGGCCTCGCCGACCGCGACAATGGCCGCGTCTCGATGATCACGCTCTGGGACAGCGGGGACTCCATGCGCGCGAGCGCGCAGGAGGCCGATCAACTGCGTCAGCGCACCGCCGACATGAGCGACCAGAAGATCGCGAACGTCGCGCAGTACGACGTCTCGATGGCGCAGACGGTGGAGCGCGCGCGAGCCTGAGCTTCGCTGGGCCTGGCCCGCAACGGGTCAGGCCCTTTCTTTGCTCAGCGCGTTGGCGAGTTCGTGCTGACCTACGCCGCGGTCAAGGCGTAGCCGAGCGAGGTTCTTCCGCGGATCCGGAGACCCTCATCGTCTCCTGCCCGACTCGGGCCGAGGGCTCGGACAGGAACGCGCCCCAATCGACCGATCCCTCGCGGATGAAGCGCACCAGCTCGATCTCGTTCTTCGTCAAGTCCGGCGGCTCGCCCGTGGCCTCGACCTGCGAGCGCAGGTGTTCCCGGACGGCGGTGGCGGTGAAGTCCCGCAGGAAGT
>DASVFB010000067.1:0-7900 GCA_036380275.1 Gaiellaceae bacterium
GAGGTCGCCCGGCGCCTCGGCGACGTGCTCGAGATGCAGCCACCCGAAGGCCTCGTGGCAAAGGTGAAGGGTCTGCAGAAGCTGAAGTCGATCGCCGACTCGCGGCCCAAAACCGTGCGCGGCGGGCCGGCGCAGGAGGTCATCCTCACGGGCGACGACGTCGATCTCGACCTGCTGCCGATCCAACGATGCTGGCCCGGCGACCCTGCGCCTTTCATCACGCTTCCCGCCGTCATCACGCATGACCCCCGCGACGGCACGCGCAATGTCGGCATGTACCGGATGCAGAAGATCGACCGGCGAACGACGTTGATGCACTGGCAGATCCACAAGGACGGCCGTGCCGACTACCTCTTCGCCAACGGGCGGCTCGAGGTCGCCGTGGCGCTCGGCCTCGATCCCGTCAGCGCCTACTCCGCGTCGGCGCCGCTGCCGAAGCACATCGACGAGTTCATGCTCGCGGGCTTTCTCAAGGGCTCTGCAGTCGAGCTCACGCCCGCGAAGACGATCTCCGTCGACGTTCCCGCGAACGCCGAGGTCGTGCTCGAAGGCTACGTCGAGACCGGCGACCTTGCGCCCGAGGGGCCGTTCGGAGACCACACCGGCTACTACACGGGCGTCGAGCCGTTCCCGGTCTTTCACGTGACGGCGCTGACGATGCGCAGGGACGCGATCTACCCCTCGATCGTCGTCGGGAAGCCGCCGCAGGAGGACGCATGGCTCGGCAAGGCGACGGAGCGGATCTTCCTCCCGGCGATCCGGATGAGCGTCCCGGAGCTCGTCGACTACGACCTTCCCGTCTCGGGCGCGTTCCACAACTGCTGCATCGTCTCGATCCGCAAGCAGTTCCCCGGCCACGCGCAGAAGGTGATGCACGCGATCTGGGGTCTTGGGCTGCTCTCGCTGACGAAGTCGGTCGTCGTCGTCGACGAGGGGGTCGACGTGCACGACTACGAGGAGGTGTTCTTCCGCGTCTGCGCCAACGTCGATCCGAAGCGCGACGTGCTGCTCACCGAGGGGCCGCTCGACCACCTCGACCACGCGCCGACGCTGCAGTTCTACGGCGGCAAGCTCGGGATCGACGCGACGCACAAGGGAGCGGCCGAGGGGACGCGGGAGTGGCCGCCCGAAATCGAGATGAGCCCGGAGATCCGCGACCTGGTGACGCGGCGCTGGGAGGAATACGGCATCGGGCTCGCTCCCGCTGCACGCGACGGGCAAATGCGTCAGAGTTTGGCGGCGCCTCTGGTGCGCCGTTGACCGTGGAACCGAATCGCGACCAACAGCATCTCCCGGGTCCGAGCCTCTGGCCGATCGGCTTTGCGATCGGTGCGGCGTGCTTGCTCCTCGGCCTGGTCCTCAGCTGGTACGTCGCCGCGGTCGGCGCCGCGATCGCCGTTATCTGCGCGGCGTTCTGGATCCGAGACTCGACCCGCGGCTACGCGACGCCGGCCGAGGTCGAGCCGGAGACGCGGCCCGCCCGCACCGCAGCCGTCGCGACGGAACCGGTGCCGAGCCCCGTGGCGGTCGACGGGCATCCCGAGCGTTACTCGCGGTCGGTGTTCCTCGAGGGCACGACGCTCGGCCTGGGCGCCGTGATCGGCGGCCTCGTTGCCGTGCCCGCGCTTGGGTTCATGGTGGCGCCGGCGTTCGTAAACCAGAGTCCGCCCAGCGTCGACCTCGGCCCGTTCAAGGACTTCCCCGAAGGGAAGTACGTGATCGCGACGTTCCTGCGCGAACCGAAGCAGGGTGAGGTGTCGCGGCGGACGGCCTACATCCGCAACAACGGTGTCTCGGACGGCGTGCCCAGCTTCACGATCATCTCGAACCGCTGCGCACATCTCGGGTGCCCCGTCCAGCCGAGCGGACCCGTGTTCGACAAGCAGAAGAAGGTCATCGATCCGAAAGACGCCCCGCCCGTCACCATCATCCCGACTCAGCCCGCCGGCTTCGGCTGTCCTTGCCACGGCGGTCAGTACGACACCGAGGGAAACCGCACCGCCGGACCGCCCGTGCGCGCGCTCGACCGCTACGAGTTCGAGATCCGTAACGGGAATCTCGTCCTGCTCGGGACGTATAGCGTCTCGCATGTCGAAGGAACGGGCGCCGCCGCGAAGATCACGAGCTACACGCTCACCGGCCCAGGCCAGCACGTCGACGGGATCGAGAGCTGGCTCTATCCGTGGCAGCCGCCCAGCTGATGGCTACGGCGCCGACAAAGAAGAAGCAGGGGACCCTTGTTCAGGTCGCGACGTACCCGATCGACTGGCTGGAGGAGCGCTCCGGCCTCGTCGGGGGCGTCAAGTACTTCCTCTTCCGCAAGGTCCCGTCGGACATCGGGTGGTACCACACGCTCGGGTCGGCGACGCTGACCGCGTTCATCGTGCAGGCGGTGACCGGCGTGATCCTGGCGATGTACTACAAGCCGGACCCGAACAGCGCCTACGAGTCGATCCAGGCGATCACGAACGACCTCACGCTCGGCTGGCTCGTGCGGGGCATGCACCGCTGGGGCGCGAGCGTGTTCATCATCCTGATGTTCTTCCACATGGGGCGTGTGTTCCTGTTCGGCGCGTACAAGTACCCGCGCGAGCTGAACTGGATCATCGGCGTGCTGATCCTCGCCACGGGCATGTTCGAGGGCTTCACCGGTTACCTGCTGCCGTGGGATCAGACCGCGTACTGGGCGAGCGTCGTCGGGATCAACATCAACGGAACAGGCCCCTTCGTCGGCCCGTTCCTAGCGTCCTTCCTACGCGGTGGTGCCGAGATCGCCCCCGATACGCTGCCGCGGTTCTACTCGTTGCACATGCTTGTGTTACCGGGCGCGCTGATCGCGCTCATCGGTCTGCACCTCTACCTGGTCGTCCGGCTGGGCGTTTCGCCGAACCCGTGGTCGAAGGATGCCGCAGGTGACGAGCGCCCGGACGTGCCGTCGCGTAGGGGTCTGACGCGGCCGGCCCCGCGCGGGGTGCGGAAGTAATGTCCTCACTGGACCAACGCCGCGCGGGCTACAAGCGCTACAAGGAGGATGTCGCGCGCCGCGGGAAGCCCTTCTTCCCGCCCGCGATGTTCCACGACACGGTGATGAGCCTGGTCGTCGTCTGCGTGATCATCGCGCTTGCCTGTATCTGGAAGTACACGACCCTTCTCGGCGTGCACTACGCGGCCAAGGCCGATCCGGGAACCACGAGCTTCGTCCCGCGTCCGGACTGGTACTTCTACTTCCTCTTCTATCTGCTCCGGATCTTCAAGTGGCCGGAGACGGTGATCATCGGCACGATCGGCATCCCGACCATCTGCCTCGTGCTGCTGCTCGGGCTGCCGTTCGTCGACACTCGGATGGAGCGGCGGCTGTCGCGCCGCCCAGTCGCGATCATCGCCGCGGTGCTCGTCATCCTGTCGATGGGCGCCCTCACGTGGAAGGGAGCGACGGCGAAGGAATCGCTGGGGAGCGAGGTGCTCGGCGCGGTTCCGGATTGGGCCGAGAAACAAGGCTTCGCGGCCAACGAGGTCGCCGTGGCAGGCGCGGAGCTGTTCGCGCAGTCGTGCACCACCTGCCACACGTATCTCGGCGCCGGCTCCTCCAACCAGGGCGCGCCCGACTTGACGGCGATCGGCGCGAGCGGCCAGGGCGTCGACTTCTTCGAGCGTTACGTGTCCGACCCGAGCCAGTTCGGCAACACGATCATGCCGAAATTCGGCGAACAGCTCTCGAAGGAGCAGATCCACCAGATTGCCGTCTTCCTCGACGCGTCCAAGGGTGCGAAGTAGTGGCTCGTCGGGCTCCGTGCGGATCTTTCTCGGCATAACCGGCGCCTCCGGCGCGCCGTACGCGGTGCGTCTGCTGCAGGCGCTCGTGCGGGCGGACTGCGAGGTCGGCGTGTGCGCGTCCGGCGCGGGGATCGAGGTGATCGGCACCGAGGTGTACGGCGACCAGCGGCTTCCACGCGACGAGGTGCTCGCGCGCGTGACCGAGGGAGCCGGCGCCGCGGTGACCGTCTACGACCCCGGCGACTGGGGCTCGCCGTACGCGAGCGGATCCGCGAAAGTCGACGGTTACGTGATCTGTCCCTGCTCCATGTCCACGCTGGGGACGATCGCCTCGGGCGCGATGCAGAACCTGATCCACCGCGCTGCGTCGGTCGCGCTGAAGGAAGAGCGGAAGCTCGTTCTCATGCCGCGCGAGACGCCGCTGTCCACGATCCACCTCGAGACGATGCTCACCGCCAAGCGGGCGGGCGCGACGATTCTCTTCCTGGCGCCCGGCTTCTACCACGGTGCCGAGTCCGTCGAGGACCTGGTCGACTTCGTCGTCGGCCGCGCGCTCGATCAACTCGGTATCGAGAATGCGCTGATCAAGCGCTGGGGGAGTGAGTGACGAAAGGGACTGAGAACATGACGGCTAGCTCCGGCACGCTGTCGCCCGAGGGCGTGGAGCGCATGTTCGATCGGATCGCCCCTGTCTACGACCTGATGAACAGGGTCATGACCGTCGGTCTCGACCAACGGTGGCGCCGCGCGACGGTGCGTGCGGTCGTGCAGCCCGGCGATCGCGTGCTCGACGCCGCCTGCGGAACCGGCGACCTCGCGATCATCGCCGCGAAGGCGGGCGGGACCGTGACCGGCCTCGACTTCTCGCAGCGCATGCTCGAGCGTGCGCGCCGCAAGGCGCCCGATGTCGAATGGATCCACGGCGACCTGCTCGCGCTGCCGTTTCCGGATGACTCCTTCGATTCGGCGACCGTCGGCTTCGGCATCAGGAATGTCGCCGACCTGCCGGCGTCGATCGTCGAGCTCCACAGAGTGCTGCGACCAGGTGGACGGCTGGCCATCCTCGAGATCACGCGTCCGCGGGGGCCGCTCCGCTTCTTCTACTCGCTGTGGTTCGACCGGATGGTGCCGCTGCTCGGCAAGGTCTTGCCCGGCGGCGAGGCGTACACATATCTGCCCGCGAGCGTCCGGCGCTTCCCCGGCCCGGACGATCTCGCCGCGCAGATGTCAGGCTTCGCCGATGTCGAGTACCGACTCTTCGCCGGCGGGATCGTCGCACTGCACACTGGTGTGAAGGAATGACCGCGGCGCTGACCGAGATTCGTACCGCGCCCGGGCTCGACTCGTACCTCGATGCGCTCGAGGTGCGCCTCGAACGCGCGGTGGAGGCATACCCAGGCGTCGTCGCCGCCGTCGGAAAGGAGTCACTCGCAGCCGGCGGCAAGCGGCTCCGGCCCCTGATCGTCTTCCTGAGCGCTCCCGCAGATGCGGACGGGCCGCTCGCGGCGGGTGTTGCGGTTGAGCTTCTGCACATGGCGACGTTGGTGCACGACGACCTCATCGACGGCGCCGAGGTGCGCCGCGGGCGAGCGTCCGTCTGGTCTGCGCACGGCGTCGACGTCGCGCGGGCAACCGGTGACTACCTCTTCGCGCGCGCTTTTTCAGAGCTCGCTGCCGCCGGCAACCTCCGCGCGGTGCAGATTCTCGCGGATGCGGCGCTCTGCCTCGTGCGCGGCGAGACCATGCAGCGCCGGCAGCGGCACGACGCCGAGACAACCGTTGACGCCTACATCGAGCGTTGCGCGTTGAAGACGGCGAAGTTGTTCGAAGCGGCGTGCGTGCTCGGAGGCGGCGAATCTCTGCGGGAGTTCGGCGCGAACCTCGGCATCGTCTTTCAGATCGTGGACGACATCCTCGACTGCACGGGACAGACGATCGAGACGGGCAAGGTCGCCGGCACGGATCTGCGTGACGGCACGCCGACGCTGCCGCTCATCCTCGGAGCGCAGCGGGACGCAGCCGTCCATCGCGCGCTCGCGGGTGGACCGCAGGAAGGAGCGCTCGTCCGGGTAGCCGAGTGCGGAGCACTCGAGGAATCGCGAGAGATCGCACTCGACTACGCCGCCAGAGCGCGCGCGGCGCTGAACGGAACGCACCGCAAAGAGCTCGACGCTCTCGTGACCGCGGTGCTGGAGCGACGAAGTTGACGAACGCAACGCTCAGGCTCGGTCGCATCTCGTACGTGAACATGGCGCCCGTCTTCTTCCGCCTGGACGCCGAGGTGGACGAGGTGCACGGCGTCCCGACCGCGCTCAACGCGCAACTCCTGTCCGGTGAGCTCGACATCGCGCCGATCTCGTCGATCGAGTACGCGCGCAACGCAGATCGCCTGCGGATTCTGCCGCGGCTGTGCGTATCGTCGGAAGGCGCGGTGGACTCGATCCAGCTCGTGTCCAAGACACCGCTCGAGCACGTCCGCACGGTTGCCGTGACGCCGGAGTCGGCGACGTCCGTCGTCCTGACGAAGGTACTGCTGCCCGAGGCGACGCACGTCCCACTCGGCGAGCCGGCCGAGGCGACGCTCCTGATCGGCGACGCGGCGCTCAAGTCTGCGTTCGAGGATCCGACCCCGCACTACGATCTCGGCCGGCTCTGGTTGGAACGCACCGGACTGCCGATGGTGTTCGCCGTCTGGGCCACGACCGAGCCTGTGCCCGAAGGAGTGCTGGAGCTGCAAGAAGCGCTTGTCGCCTCGGTACGCGCCGCGCGCAGCGAACCCGAGACGCTCGCGTTCGAATCCTCGGAGCGCTACGGCTACCCGCCCGGGTTCCTCGCGCGCTACTTCGAGAAGCTGCGCTACTCGTTCGGCCCGCGCGCACGTGCCGGCCTGCTGTCGTTCCTCGAGCTCGCGCACGAGGCCGACGAGCTCGACCGGGTGCCCGAGCTGCGCTTCGTTGCCGCAGCCGAAGCTGCGGTCTGATTCATGCCGTGAGTCAGGCGTTGAGCGTCGCGGGGCGCTCGGCCCGCCGGTACTCGACCGCGTAGCCGAGCGAGCGGGGAATCGCGAGCAGCGCCTCGAGGTCGAGGTCGATCGTCGCGCCGGCCTTCTGCGTCACCTCGTCCTCGATCGGCAGGTCGAAGTCGTCCGCGCCGAAGTCGAGCGCGCGGAACGCGTCCTCGTTCAGGGTCAGCACGGACGTGCGAACGTGCTTCACGTTGTCGAGAAAGATCCGGCTGAGCGCGATGTGCCGCCAGTACTCACGCGGCGCGATCTCGCGGCCGCCGAAGGCGGTGCCGTACGGCTTGTACGTCCAGCACAAGAAGGAGAACAGGCCGCTCGTCTCGTCCTGGAAGTCACGCGTGCGCTGCAAGTGCTCTAGGCGCTCGTCGAGCGTCTCGTCGAACCCGATCACCATCGTCGCCGTCGTCCGCAACCCTGCGTCGACGATCGCGCGCTGCGCGTCGAAGTAGTCCCGCACCGTGTACTTCCACTTGGCGTGTCGCTTGCGGAAGTCCTCCGTGAGGATCTCGCTGCCGCCGCCGGTGATCCAGTGGACGCCCGCATCGCGCAAGCGCGCCGCCGCTTCCGCGTAGTCGATGCGCGCGCGGTCGGCGAGGAAGACGAATTCAGCGATCGTCAGCGCGTAGAACTCGACGCGCTCGCCGTAGCGCGCGCGCACCGCCGCGAACAGGTCGCAGTAGAAGTCGAGCGGCAGCTTTGGGTTGAACCCGCCGTTGAACGCGACGAGGTCGCCGCCGAACTCGATCAGCTCGTCGATCTTCGCGAAGACCTCCCTGCGTGAGAGCACGTAGCCGCCGTCCTGGTTCGGGAGGACGTAGAACGCGCAGTAGTCGCATTGCGCGACGCACACGTTGGTGTAGTTGATGATCCGCATCACCATGTACGTGGCGCGGTCGGGGTCGTGGTAGCGAGCGCGAACCGCTCCCGCGCGCTCCTTCAGCTCCTCGTCGCTCGCGTGCAGCCACAGCTCGCGCGCTTCGTCCGTGTCGATCCGGGCGTCGTTTCCCCGCTCCGGCGCCGGCGAAGCCGGCACCTCCGCTCTTTGTTCGCCTCCGTCGAGCCTACGGCTCATAGCACGTCCATGAACGAGCTCACGGAGAACAC
>DASVFB010000068.1:0-11129 GCA_036380275.1 Gaiellaceae bacterium
CCACACCGGGTTCGAACGAAGATTCCTGGCTCAGTATTTCGTCGTTCGCGGATCGAGGCCAGGGCGGCTTGACCCCACCGAGGCTCCTTATAACGTCAAGACGACCTTCTCAGAAAAAGGTTTGTGGAGTATTAAGGGCGCCTGCGAATTGGTTAAGCCCGTTTTCGCCGCTCAGCTGGGCCTTTCGCGCGCCGCTCGGCCAGGAGCTCGGTCGCTCGTTCCAGGGTCACCGTCTCCGGGTCGTCGCCGCGGCGGAGGCTGGCGTTCGTCTCCCCGTCGGTCACGTAGGGGCCGAAACGGCCGCTCCGGACGACGATCTTCGTGCCGGAGACTGGATCCGGCCCGATCTCGCGGAGCGGGCCCGCAGCCTGGCCGCGCCGGCGGCGCTCCTTAGGCTTGGAGAGCAGCGCCAGCGCCTGTTCGAGAGTGATCGTGAAGAGCTGCTCCTCGCTCTCGAGGGAGCGCGTCTCCTTTCCTTTCTGTACGTACGGGCCGTAGCGGCCGTTCTGGGCCGTGGCCTCTTCGCCCTCGGCGTCGCCCAGCGTCCGCGGCAGCGAGAGTAGGCGGAGCGCCTCCTCGAGCGTCACGGTCTCCAGCGACATCGACTTGAAGAGGGACGAGGTGCGTGGCTTCTCGTCCGAGCCCTCGGGCGGCAGCTCCGCAACGTACGGCCCGTAGCGGCCTTCGCGCGCGACAACCGTGCGACCCGTCTCCGGATTGACCCCCAGCTCCTGGTCTCCGCTCGGCTTCGCGAGCAGCTCCTCGGCCAACTCGAGCGTCAGCTCGTCCGGCGGCAGGTTGTCGGGGATCGAGACGCGCTTGTCGTCGCGTTCGAGATAAGGGCCGTAACGCCCGATCCGGAGCGTGATCTCGTTTCCGATCGGGATCGAGTTGATCTCGCGCGCGTCGATGTCGCCGAGGCGGTGCGTGACGAGGTCGTGCAGGCCCTCGTCGCCGTCGCTTCCGAAGTAGAAGCGCTTCAGCCACTCGACGCGATGCTCCTCGCCCTCAGCGATCCGGTCGAGGTCGTCCTCCATCCGAGCGGTGAAGTCGTAGTCGACGAGCTTCTCGAAGTGCTGCTCTAGCAGCGCGACCACCGAAAAGGCGAGGAAGGACGGGACGAGGGCGGTGCCGCGTTTGAAGACGTACCCGCGGTCGAGGATCGTGCCCAGGATCGAGGCGTACGTCGACGGCCGCCCGATGCCGCGCTCCTCGAGGGCGCGGACGAGCGTCGCCTCCGTGTAGCGCGCAGGCGGCGTCGTCGTGTGACCCTGCGGCTCGAGCTGTTGCGCGTCGAGGCGGTCGCCCTCACTCATCGGCGGCAGCAGACGCTCCTCGTCGCCTGTAGGAACCGCCTCGTCGCGTCCCTCCTCGTATGCGGCGAGAAACCCGCGGAACGTGATCGTCGTCCCGGAGGCGCCGAACTCCGCGTCCTCGCCGTTCGACGCATGCGCGCCGAGCCGCACCGAGACGGTGGACCCTGTCGCGTCCTTCATCTGCGACGCTACCGTGCGCTTCCAGATCAGGTCGTAGAGCGCCTGCTCGTCCCGCGAGAGCTCTCCTTGTAGTTCTTGCGGAGTGCGGAAGCGGTCGCCGGCTGGACGAATTGCCTCGTGCGCCTCCTGGGCATTCTTCACCTTGCGGTCGTAGTGCCGCGCCTTTTCCGGGACGTACTCCGGCCCGTACAGCTCGCGCGCCTGGTCGCGCGCCGCGGCGAGCGCGGACTCGGCGAGCGTCGTCGAATCGGTGCGCATGTACGTGATGTAGCCGTTCTCGTACAGACGCTGGGCCACGCGCATCGTCGTCTGCGACGTAAAGCGGAGCTTGCGGCTCGCCTCCTGCTGCAGCGTCGACGTCATGAATGGCGCCGCCGGACGGCGCGTGTACGGCTTCTCCTCGACGCTTCGGACCGCGAACTCGGAGCCGTCGAGCGCCGTGACCAGCGCTCTCGCGCGCTGCTCGTCCAGACGAACGGCGCCCTCGTCGAGCACGCCCTGGGAGTCGAAGTCGCGTCCCTGCGCCACGCGCTTGCCGTCGACTGAGACGAGCCGCGCGGTGAACGGCCCCGGCACGAATGTTCCCTCGATGTCCCAGTACTCGGCGGCGACGAATGCTCTCCGCGCGCGCTCGCGCTCGACGACCAGACGCGTCGCAACGGACTGCACGCGCCCGGCCGAAAGCCGCGGCATGATCTTCTTCCAGAGGACCGGCGATACCTCGTAGCCGTAGAGGCGGTCGAGGATCCGCCGGGTCTCTTGCGCGTCGACGAGCCGCGCGTCGATGTCGCGGGTCTCGAGCAGCGCACGCTCGATCGCGTCGCGCGTGATCTCGTGGAACACCATGCGACGCGCCGGCACCTTCGGCTTCAGCACTTCGGACAGATGCCATGCGATCGCCTCGCCCTCGCGGTCCTCGTCCGTCGCGAGCAGCAGCTCGTCGGCCTGGTTCAGACGCTTCTTTAGATCGGCGACGCGCTGCTTCTTCTCGGGGTCGATGACGTACAGCGGCTCGAAGTCGTTCTCGACGTCGACGCCGAGACGGGCCCACGGTTCCTTCTTGTATTTGGCGGGCACGTCGGCGGCGCGCTCGGGAAGATCGCGGATGTGCCCGATGCTCGATTCGACGTCGAACTCGGGACCGAGAAAGCCCTTGATCGTCCGCGCCTTAGCAGGCGATTCGACGATGACGAGGCGTTTTGACACGGCACGAGGGTAGCGGAGGCACGATCATGCGCCAGAAATGTCGCGGCCTTCGCCGATTTACAGACTGATCGCCTTCTCGTCGATTCCTGTTGTTCGCGGCCTGTTTCGACTCGAGGTCAACGGGCTCGAGCACGTGCCCTCCGGCGGCTTCGTCCTCGCTGCGAATCACGCGTCCAATCTGGACCCCTGGCCGCTCGGAATCCCGCTCTTCCCGCGACGATGGCTCCGCTTCATGGCCAAGTCGGAGCTGTACTGGTGGCCGCTGTCCCTCGTCCTCGACGCCGGCGGCGCGTTCAAGGTGCGGCGAGGCACAGGCGACGCGGAGGCAATCGGCAGAGCGGTCGAGCTGGTGCGCGCCGGGGAGATCGTCGTCATGTTCCCCGAGGGCACGAGACAGAAGAAAGGAGTGCGGAAGAAGCGGCACGCGCGGCCGCATAGCGGCGCCGCCCGGATCGCCCAGCTCGCCGGCGCACCGCTGGTGCCTGCCGCGATCAGCGGAACCGATCGGCTGTCGCACCTCGCGCGGTGGAAGGTCGCATACGGTGAGCCGTTCGAGCCGGGCGAGGATGCACAGGAGGCGACCGAAAGGCTGATGCGCGACATCGAGAGGCTGCACGAAACGCTGTGAGCGCCCCTCTCCTGGCCGTCGACGGCGACTCGTTCGCACACCGCGCGTACCACGCGCTGCCCAAGTCGATCAATCGCAACGCAGTCGTCGGCTTCACCAACATGATCACGCGACTGTGGGAACAGGAGCAACCGCGCGCCGTCCTAGCCGCCTGGGACACGCTCGAGGTGCCGACCTACCGGCACGAGGCGTATGCGGCCTATCAGTCGGGTCGCGAGTTCGACGCCTCGCTGCTCGAGCAGCTCGCGATGTTGCCGCAGCTGTGCGCCGCGCTCTCCTTCCCGGTCGCGAAGGCTCCCGGCTACGAAGCGGACGACTTCCTCGCAGCAGCCGTCGCATACGAGGAGCCGCGCGGCGGGACGGTGCTCGTTGCGAGCGGCGACCGCGACGCCTTCCAACTCGTGAGCGACCGGACGACGGTTCTCCACCCGGTGCGCGGCGTCAGCGAGATCGCACGCATCGGGCCCGACGAGGTACGCGAGCGGTACGGCGTCGAGCCGCGGCAGGTGCCCGACTTCATCGCCCTTCGAGGCGACCCGTCGGACAAGCTTCCCGGCGCGAAGGGCGTCGGCCCCAAGACCGCAGCAAGCTTGCTGAAGCAGTACGACTCGCTGGACGCGATGCTCGCCGAGGGTCGCTTCTCGGCGCAGGCGGACGAGCTGCGCCTCTACCGCAAGATCGCCGCGATGGATCCGGCCGCGCCGTTGCCGGAGATACCCGACGCCGATCCCGACTGGCAAGGCGGCGCCGAACTCGTCGACTCGTGGGGGCTGAACCAGCTCGCCGAGCGGCTCGCGGCGAGGGCGCAATAGACGTCTACAGCCACCCGCGGCTCGCGGAGCTGCATCCGACAGGCCATCACCCGGAGCGGCCTGAGCGCCTCGGCGCGCTGCTCGAAGCATTCGCCTGGACGGAGGGACGACGCGCGACCGAGGAGGAGATCCTTCGCTGCCACACGGCGGAGCACGTCGAGCTCGTCCGCAGCATCACGTCGCCGACGTGGCTCGATTCGGATACGCCCGCTTCCGAGACGACGTACGAGGCTGCGCTGCTCGCCGCCGGAACGGCGATCGAGGCGACCGCGAACTACGGCTTCGCGTTCGTGCGGCCGCCCGGCCACCATGCGCCCGCGGACCGAGCCATGGGCTTCTGCTTCTTCAACAACGTCGCGATCGCCGCGCGCGCAGCACAAGCGGCGGGTGCGGAGCGCGTCGCGATCGTCGACTTCGACGTGCATCACGGCAACGGAACGCAGGACATCTTCTGGGACGACGACAGCGTGTTCTTCGCATCGCTGCATCAGTGGCCGTTCTATCCTGGCTCAGGCGGCCCCCAAGAGCAGCGCGACACAACGTTGAACGTCCCGATGTCCGCGGGCTGTGACGACGAGAAGTACATGCACGCGTTCGATCACATGGTCGGTCCGCGGGTCGAGGCATTCGAGCCGGAGCTCCTACTCGTCTCGGCCGGTTTCGACGCGCACGAAGCCGATCCGCTGGCCGGCATGCTCGTCACGGAGTCCGGCTTCCGCGAGCTCGCGCAGCGGTGTGCCTCGCTAGCCCCACGCACCGCCGCCGTGCTCGAGGGCGGTTACAACCTCGAGACGCTGCCCGGCCTCGTCCGCGCGGCGCTCGAAGGCTTCGCCTGAACAAGACGGCCGGCTCAGTAGCCGCTGAAGCTGCCCGGCTTGACCTGCTCGTCTGGAACTCCGACCTGCTGCAGGGTCTCGACCATCGCCTCCACCATGCCGGGCGGTCCCGCCAGCATGTACTTGAAAGAGCCCAGGTCGTCGCCAAGGCGATCGCGCAGAAACTCGGCGTCGATCCGGCGGTGTTCGCCCTGCCAGCCCTTGTCGTCGGTCATCGTGAGGACGAGGCGCAGGTTCGGGTTGTTCTGCTCGAGCTCCGTAAGCTCGTCGAGAAACGCCGTCGACTCGCGGTCGCGATTCGAGTACACGAGCGTGACGCGATGAGGAAGTCCCTCCTCAGCGATGTACCGGAGCATGCAACGAAACACGGTGATCCCGATTCCGCCCGCAATGAACACGTACGGCGGCTTTGTGTCCTCCGGGAGCAGGAAGTCGCCCTTGGGCTGCTCGACGTCGACCTCGGCGCCGACCGGCATCTCCGCGAGCGAGCGCTTGAAGGCTGTTTCACGGAGGCGCGTGCAGAGGCCGAGAACGCCGCGCTCGTTCGGCGACGTCACGACCGAGATGTGCCGTCGCGGTCCCTTCTCGTCATCGTACGGCGGGTCGAGCAAGGTGACCCAGAAGTACTGTCCGGGACGGAAATCGACCTCTTCGCCGAGCAGGTCGAAGACGACCATCAGGGTCCCTTTCGCGACCTCGCGCTTCTCCTTGATCTTTGCCTGCATCGCGGCAGCTTAGAACGGCGTCACCGGTGAGGCGCCGATCGTCAGGAACTTCCGTTAGTAGACGCGCAATTGAGTTTCGTCCACGACGCCAGGCTAGTCGCTGTTGCGCTCGCGTAGGTGGCGCACGGTCTCGATCGTGACCGTGACAGTGCCGGCGATTGCGAACGCGACGAGCAGACCCTTCCACTGCTGATTCTCGAAGGTCTTGCCACCGAAGTAGCCGAGCAGTCCCGCGTACAACGCCCAGAACGTCCCGGCGATGATCGTGAACAACACGAAGCGGCGCCACGGGTACGCAGTCAACCCGCACGTGAACGCTGTCGCCGTTCGTCCCCCCGGTATGAATCGCGCGGTGACGATCAGCAAGCCGCCTCGCTTCTCCAGCGCGCCATGCACCCACCTCAGGGTGCTCTGCGCGCGCTTGCCGCGGAAGAGCGTCCGCGAGAGGCGGGGACCGAACAGCTTCCCTAGCCCGTAGGTGAAATTGTCGCCGGCGAACGCGCCCGTGGCCGCGGCGAGGAGCACGAGCTCGATCGAGAGCTCGCCGCCTCCCGCAAGGACGCCGCCCGTGATCACTGCCGTCTCGCTCGGGACGACGGGGAAGAACGAATCGAGGAATGCGATCGCGAAGATGATCAGGTAGGCCCAGTTCGAGCCCGAGATCGCGTCCGTCAGCGAGTTGAACACGATCGCATCGTCGCTGAACCGGCTCAGCGACGGGTCGGCTGCTCGCCCAGCACAGGCTCGTAGCCCTCGAACGTCGACTCGAGAACACCCTCGCCGTGCGTCAGCCCGGACAGCTGCCGTTGGAGGTCACGTGCACGCCCTTCGGGCAGAACCGTCTCGACGACGGCGAGGTCACCCCGCAGCGACGGCGTCTCGACGGCTCCACCGACCCGCGCCACGGCGGCAATGACGGCGCCGATCGTGCCCGCAGGAATCTCGAGGACAACGTGCGCCGTCGGCTCGCAGACCACCGTGCCTGCGCGCTCGAGCGCCTGCATGAGAACCAACGGCGTGAGCTTGCGGTAGTCGGCCGCCGTGCTCGTCGGTCCGCGGCGCGACGGTGGACCGTCCGCGATGCTGTAGTCGCAGCGAGTCATCGTCACCGTGCAGTCGCTCACCTGCCATCCACGGCGTCCCTCCTGCAGCGTGTGGCGGACGTACTCGTCCATGTGCGCCGCGAAGCTCTCGAGCGTCTTGTACACGAAGAGCGGCGCCGTCAGCGGATCGACCTGCAGCCCGAACTCGATCCCGGAGCCGGGCGGCGATGGGTCGACACGGAACGCGATCGTGGCGTTGAACGGATTCGTCTCCGCGTGCAAGGCTTCGATTGCCTCGCCGGTAGCGATCGGGCGCTCGATGTAGATCGGCGTCGTCTCGCGGAAAGTGACGTCGAGGCCGTAGTCGCTTGCGAGCGTGGCCTGGATGACCTCTTTCTGGACCTCCCCGTAGAGCGACACGGACAACTCTTGGCGCGAATCGTCTTGTCGAACGTTGATCAGCGGGTCCTGCTCGGCAAGCTGCGTGAGCGCGACGCGAAGCTGCTGTCGCTCGCCGAGTTCTCGCGGCGCGACGACCGACTCCAGCGTCGGCGGCGGGAACTCATGCGGCATCGCCCGGCCAGCGTCGCCGATGCTGTCGCCGATCTGAACACCGGCGAGGCCCCAGACCTTCGCGATCTCGCCGGCCGAGACCGACGGGCGCTGAGCGTCGGTTCCGTCGTCGAAGACCTTGATTGCCGTCACCTTGGATTCTCCGTCGCGACCGAATTGCACGCGGTCGCGTGTGTGGACTGTGCCGGCGAACATGCGCGCGTACGCGATCCGGTCGCCGGAGGGGCCGCGCTCGATCTTGAACACGAGCCCCGACACGGGTCCGTTGTCGTCGCCGGAGCTGCTCGGGAGCAACTCCGCTATGCCGGCCGAAAGCGCGTCGACGCCGGCGCCGGTGAGCGCCGAGCCGCAGAAGACTGGGTAGACGCGTGACTTTCTCGTCTGCTCCGCGAGCGCGTCGCGCAGTCGCCGCGACGAAACGGTCGTGTCGTCGTCGAGATACTGGCGCACCAACTCGTCGTCGTCGTCCGCGAGCACGCCGACCAAGCGCGACTCGAAGTCGGCGTCGTCGATGGGGTGCGGCGTG
The DNA here is from genome assembly GCA_036380275.1 of Gaiellaceae bacterium. Lineage (GTDB taxonomy): Bacteria > Actinomycetota > Thermoleophilia > Gaiellales > Gaiellaceae > DASVFB01. Next base: position 7,846 of record DASVFB010000068.1, read on the forward strand.
ACGGAGGCGGCGCGGCCGCCCTCGTCGCCGGCGGAGGTCATCGCCACAGCCGCCGGCGTCAGCTTGTCCTGGATCTCGCCGAGTACCCGCTCGCAGTCGGCCCCGCGACGGTCGATCTTGTTTACGAACATGAGCGTTGGGATGCGTAGCCGCTGAAGGGCGCGCATCAGGATCCGAGTCTGCGGCTGTACGCCTTCGACGGCGGAGATAACGAGCACAGCGCCGTCCAGGACGCTCAAGACGCGCTCGACCTCGGCGATGAAGTCGGGGTGGCCGGGCGTGTCGATCAGGTTGACGGTGACGTCGCCGATCGCCAACGAAACGACCGCGGACCTGATCGTGATGCCGCGTTGCTGCTCGAGCGCGAGCGAATCGGTCTGCGTCGTCCCCTTGTCGACGCTTCCGATCTCAGCGATGACACCGGCGTCGAAAAGGAGCCGTTCGGTGAGAGTTGTCTTACCGGCGTCTACATGCGCCAGAATTCCCAAGTTGAGCGTTGTGCGAAGCAAGCGTCATACCCTCCAGATAGGTCACAAAAGGCCTTCTCGATGGACATGAAGCTGCGCGCATTTACCGCTCCTTGGTCGCTTGGCGCTCGCCGCAGCATAACCTAGCGGCGCGGGCACGGAACGGTCCCAGCCGCCGCGGCGTCGGCGGTCTGCGCGACCTGATCGAGCCCGGGTTTCGGAGCTTGGTCGGCGTAGTACATCCCCGTCTGGAAGTGCTCGAGCTGGGGCTCGTCCGTGACGTGGAACAAGAGGAGCATCTCGACGAGCGGCTGGCAGGCGGCGAGTGCGATCGCCTGTGAGTAGTAGCGGGCTTGCGTCCAGGCGTCGACCGGATGCTTCGAGTCGACCTGGCTGCCGGTATAGGCCGCTTCCTCTCCGGACGGGATCGTCGTGTTGACGCCGTACTCGCCGTACACGATGGGCGTGGTGCGACCGAGTGCCTCGCGGAGAAGGTGCACGAGCTTGTCGTAGTCGGCGATGCCGATCGTGCTGCCGAACGGGTGCGGGTGCGTCGGCGGGACATGAGACGACTCGCCGTACACGTGCATCGAGAACGCGTCCATGAGTGGGAGCGACCGGCCGCTTGCGCGATAAGCGTCGCCGAGGTCGCGGATGAAAGCCGTCGGCGAATGTGTCGGCCGCTTCCCTTCGGGCCGGTCGGCGCCGCGAGCGGCGAGGCCGCCGCCGATCACCTCGACGTTCGGCGCGAAGGCCTTGATTGCGTCGTAGCTCCGCGCGAGCAGGCGCTCGTAGGCCTGAGCGGCCACGTCTCCGCCGGACGCGTCGAACTGTGGTCTCCAGAAGAGGTTCGTGTTCGGCTCGTTGCCGACGACGACGTGCTCGACCTGTGGCACGAGGCGCGGGACCGACGCGGCGAACGACGCGAACTCCTCGCGCTCCGTATCCGTGAGCGGCGTATCGCCGCCGAACTGGGCGACGTCGACGATCGGCGTGATCGACGCGGCGACAGCGGCCCGCGCTGCACGCCGCAAAGCATCACGCTCCACCGGGGGCAGCTCGCGGAGCCGCGGTCGCCAGAAGGCGCTGAACGCGATCGCGCGGAAGCCGGCATCTCTCGCCCGCACCATGTGCACGCGCGCGGCCGCGTCGGTCGGGGCGAACTTCGCCTCGTCCTCGACGGCGCCGACCACGAGTCTTCGCGCGGGCGCGGGTACCGGCGGAGGCACGGGCGCAGCTGCGCGCGGGACCGTCTTGGTCACGGTGCGCGTGACCGTAATCGTCACCGAGCGCGTAGCGGTTCTCGTCTGCGCCGACCGCGAGTGCCCGCAGCCCGCGAGCGCGAGCACCGTGAGAAGAGCGAATACCGACCGCCGCAGCATGTCCGTTGTCTAGCAGAGGCATCGGTAAAGCCCCGTCGCCGGGGCTTTACGCCTGGAATAGGAGCGGACTGGCTAGAGACGATGGCTCGCCCGTGACGACTTCTCGCCCTGGCGCCGAGCAAGCCAGGTACCTTACGGTTGAGGAAGGAGTCGCCTTGAACGCTCCGAATGAAGAGACCCTGAGGGACCTCGACGACGTCGAGTTGCTCCACGGTGTCGACGAGATCGTCACGCAGATCGAGGAGCTCGACCCGCACGAGACTGGTGAGGCTCTCGGTGCGTTCATCCAGGAGTTCGGAGAGCGGCATTCCCCTGACACCGTCCTAGCCCAGTTCCGGAGACTTCTCCTTGCGCGAGACCCAGAGAATGACCACGTGTTCGAGCTCGCCGCCATCCGCAAGGGGATGGCACGGCGGGCGGCTCTCAGGGGACCAGTTAGCTCGCGGGGTTAGCCCGCGCCGGCCTCGAGAGAGAATGCGTGGCCCTGCACGAGCGACAACGGGTCCAGCGCGTCCACAGCGACGTTCGCTCCCCCTGACGCGTGCGATCGATCAGCCGCCTCGATCATCTGCACGACCTGGAGTCCGACTTCCGCTGACGATCGAGGGGTCGTTCCAAACAGCACGGCATCACAGAGATCCTGCAACTCGGCCGAGAGCGGTTCTGCAGCATCGATCCGGGGTGAGACGATGTCACCCGTGCGGTACGTGAGACGGTATTCCCCGAACGTCTCCGGATCCTTCAGCACGACGCCGGAATCGAAGACACGAATCGGCTCGCCGCTGGTGTCGTCATAGACGACCATCTTCCGGGAGCCGACGATCGTCGTACGACGGAGCTTGCTCGGGGCGAGCCATGACAGCTCGACGTGGGCGAGTGTTCCGCTCGAGAACTCGAGATCGATGAACGCGACGTCGGGAATCGAGGGAATGATGCACCCGCGAGTGACTGCGCGGACCCCGGTGGGTGCCTCGTCCAACCAGTAGCGCAGAATCGAGAAATCGTGGGGCGCGAGGTCCCAGGTGACGCTGACGTCCTTCTGGTGGAGGCCCAGGTTGACCCGGCTCGTCGAGACGAAGTAGAGCTCGCCCAGCTCTCCCGACTCGATGAGGTTGCGAACGGCAACAACCGGCGGGCTGTAGAGGAAGGTGTGTCCCGGCATCAGCACCAAACCGCGACTCTCGGCGAGCTGGATGAGCTCGAGGCACTCGCTCGTCGACGCGGCAAGCGGCTTCTCGATGAAGACGTGCTTATCGGCCTCGAGCGCCGCGCGTGCAAGCGGGAAGTGCGTCGACACCGGCGTTGCAATCGCCACTGCGTCGATCGTTTCGTCGGCGAGTACGTCGTCGATCCTCGTGTGGCCGTGTACCGCCGGAAAACGACGCTGGATCAGCTCGAGGCGGTCGACATCGCGATCGCAAACCGCGACAACCTC
>DASVFB010000069.1:0-14300 GCA_036380275.1 Gaiellaceae bacterium
AAGTCGTATCGACGCCGCTTACAATTCAGACGTCGGACAGGCGCAGAAGCCGGGCGAGCCGCTGGTGAAACGCGGCCTTCGTGATCGGAGGACGGCACTTCGCGCCGAGGTCGCGCAGCGAGAGCGACGGATGGCGAAGGCGCAACTCCGCCGCCTCGCGCAGCCGCGGGGGCAGTGTCTCGAGGCGGCCCTCGGCGACCAGCCGGCGCACGGCTTGGGCCTGCCGGTGGGCTGCGTGCGTCGTGCGGACGAGGTTCGCGTGGTCCGCGTTGGCGAGCCGGTTCGCGCGCGCTTTCGTTGCGCCGACAACTGCGCGTTCCTCGAGCAGGAGAACCGCGTCGCTCGCCCCGGCCGCCGCAAGAAGGTCGGCGATCGTGTCCGCGCCCTTGGCGTAAGCCACAGCGTGGCGGCCGCGGTCGAAGACGCTCAGGCGCAGCCCTTCGCGGCGGGCGAGGTCGACGAGAAACTCGGCACCGGCGAGCCCGGTCGAGCGGATCTCGAGGTGCGGTGAACGCGGGCCGCTGACCGATCCGCCTCCGATCAGCGAACCCCTCAGGTAGGCGTGCCGGCAGCACGCCCGCCGGACCACTCGGCGTGGCGGCCGCTCGAGCGGCGCGCCGCGAACGTCGAGGACGCCCGCATCGTGAAGGATCCGCAGTGCGTCTGTTCCTCCCTCGACGTGCAGCTGATACCTGGTCGCTCCGGCGAACGCGCGTTGCCGATACGTGCGCAGCTCGGAGCCCACGCCGACGTCACGGAGCAGCTCGAATGCGCGTCGGGCGACGGCGGACTCGCTCACGTCGAGGTGCAGCGAAACCTCGCCTCGCCCGTGGATGTGGAGCCTCCCGGCCGAGTGGAAAAGCCCGGAGAGCTCAGCGAGCCGATCGCAATCCGACGCGGGCACGACTCGCGTCAGCTCGCGTCTCAGGTCTTCAGAGAGTGACATCCTCGAGCGCCAGCAAGCGCCTTTTGTAGGAGCTGCCCAGCGAGCCGTAGCCGCCGAGGCCGGCGGCGGCGACGACGCGGTGGCACGGGACGAAGACGGCGAGGTGGTTCTGCGCGCAGAACGTGCCGGCGGCGCGGGCGGCGCCTGGACGCCCGGCCAGCGCAGCGAGCTCGCCGTACGTGACGACTTCGCCGCGCGGAACGCCGCGCAGGGTCTGCGCGAGCTCGCGGCCAAACGGCGTGAGGTCACTGAGGTCGAGCTCGACGTCCGAGAAGTCCTCGGCGTCGCCGGCGAAGTAGCACCGCAGCCTCGTGACGAGACCTGGCGCGAAATTGTCACTGCCGCGTGCGCTCTCGTCCGCTAGGTTCGCCGACGTGGGCGGCGGGTAGCCACCCCACCCAGGGTGGGGGTGTGAGACGTCGGGCCGCGGCAACTCGTGCCAGACGACCCGGCGGCCGTCCGTGCAGAGCTCCGCGACTCCCCAGCCGTCGGCCTCGTAGCGCAAGCACGTCACCGCCACGACGCCTCACCTTACAATCGGCGCCCGTGGCTACTCACGCCATCGCCCGCCCGCCCGAGCCGTACAACGAGCCGATCAAGAGCTATGCGCCGGGGAGCCCGGAGCGCGCAGAGCTGCGGGCCCGGCTGGACGAGCTCGCCGGGCAGCAGATCGAGCTGCCGCTCGCGATCGGAGGCAAGGACGTCAAGCTCGCCGAGACGTTCGACCAGGTGATGCCGCACGACAAGAAGCACGTCCTCGCGAAGGTGTCGAAGGGCGACGCGTCGCATGTGCAACAGGCGATCGACGCCGCGGCGGCGGCGTGGAACGACTGGTCGCGGACGCCGTGGGAAGAGCGCGCCGCGGTGCTCCTCCGCGCGGCCGAGCTGCTCACCGGCCCGTGGCGCGCCACGCTCAACGCCGCGACGATGCTCGGCCAGTCGAAGACCGCGCACCAGGCGGAGATCGACGCCGCCTGCGAGCTCGCCGACTTCTGGCGCTTCAACGTCAGCTACATGACGCGCATCTACGAGGAGCAGCCCATCTCCTCGCCCGGTGTCTGGAACCGGATGGAGTACCGCCCCCTCGAAGGCTTCGTCTTCGCGGTGACGCCGTTCAACTTCACCGCGATCGGCGGCAACCTCCCGACGAGCCCGGCGCTGATGGGAAACACGGTCGTCTGGAAGCCCGCGTCGACGGCCGCCTACTCCGCGCACTTCCTGATGCGGCTGCTGCAGGAGGCCGGCCTGCCCGACGGCGTGATCAACCTCGTCTACGGCTCCGGTGCCGAGATCGGCGACGCCGCCCTCGCAAGCGAACACCTCGCGGGCGTGCACTTCACGGGCTCGACCGGCGTCTTCCAGAGCATGTGGAAGACGATCGGCGCGAACATCGCCGGCTACCGCAACTACCCGCGCATCGTCGGCGAGACCGGCGGCAAGGACTTCATCGTCGCGCACGAGTCGGCGGACGTCGAGAGCATCGCGGCCGCGATCATCCGCGGCTCGTTCGAGTACCAAGGACAGAAGTGCTCGGCCGCATCACGGCTATTCATCGCCGACAACATCTGGCCCGAGCTGCGCGAGCGGCTCGCAACGGAGATCGATGCGCTGCCCGTCGGCGACGTGCGCGACTTCGGGAACTTCATGGGTGCCGTCATCGACGGCAACTCGTTCAAGACGCAGGCGACGGCGATCGATGAGGCGAGGCAGAAAGCGAAGATCGTCGCCGGCGGCTCGTACGACGACTCGGAAGGCTGGTTCGTGCGCCCGACGGTCGTCGAGACCGAGGACCCGGACTTCCGCCTTATGAAGGAGGAGCTGTTCGGCCCCGTCGTCACCGCGTTCGTCTACCCGCACAAGAAGTACGACGAAGCGCTCGAGCTGATCGACACCGGATCGCCGTACGGTCTCACCGGCGCCGTCTTCGCACGCGACCGCAACGCGATCGAGCAGGCGGGCGAGAAGCTCCGCTACACGGCCGGCAACTTCTACGTCAACGATAAGCCCACCGGGGCGGTCGTCGGACAACAGCCGTTCGGCGGAGCGCGCGCGTCGGGCACGAATGACAAGGCAGGCTCGCTGTGGAACCTCATCCGCTGGGTCAGCCCACGCACCGTCAAGGAGACGTTCGTACCGCCGAGCGACTACCGCTACCCCTTCATGGATCCCGACACGCCCGGCTGACGGGGCTGCAAGTCACCGTAGGTCAGGCCCGGCCGGCCTTGTGCAGCTGCGCGTAGACCTTGCGAGCGGTCGCCGCGGGGAGCTCGGGAACGCCCTCGAGCTCCTCTTGCGACGCCTCGAGGAACCGCTCCGGTGAGCCGAAGTGGCGCAGGATCGCGCGCCGGCGAGCCGGCCCAACTCCCTCCAACGTGTCGAAGATCGTCTCGAACGACCGCGCGTCGCGACGTTGCCGGTGGAACCCGAGGGCGAAGCGGTGCGCCTCGTCGCGGGTCCGTTGCAGGAGCTGCAGGCCCGGTGAGTGCGGGTCGAGGACGATCGGACCTGGAAGGCCCGGCACGAAGACCTCTTCGATCCGCTTCGCGAGCGCGATTACCGCGACGCGCGGCAGGTCGAACTCCTGCATCGCGGCGAGCGCCGCAGAAAGCTGTCCCTTGCCGCCGTCGATCACGACGAGGTTCGGCGCCGCGGCAAACGACTCGTCGTACTCTCCCTCGTTGCGCCGGCCCAGCCGCGCGAAGCGTCGCGAGACGACCTCGGCCATCGCCGCGAAGTCGTCCTGGCCGTCGAGGCTGCGCACCGTGAACTTGCGGTAGTGCGCCTTCTTCGCTGCCGCGTCCTGGAACACGACCATCGAGCCGACCGTCTCCGTCCCCTGGATCGTCGAGATGTCGAAGCACTCGATCCGGAGCGGCAGCGACTCGAGGTTCAGGGCCTCGCGGAGCTCCTCGAGCGCCTCGGCACGGCGCGCGCGGCGGGTCGCCGCCGCGGCCGTCTCGGACGAAAGCGCTTGACGCGCGTTCTCGGCCGCGAGCTCTGCGAGCCGGCGTTTCTCGCCGCGCAGCGCGCGACGTACCTCGACTCGCGAGCCGCGCCGCTCCGTGAGCAACTGCTCGAGCGCGGAGAGGTCGCCTGCCTCCTGCGGTACGACGACCTGCGGCGGCACCGACGGCGTCGCGGTGTAGTACTCGACACAGAACGCTTCGAGCACGGCCGTGACGTCCTGCTCCTCGACGTTCTCGAGGTGGAACGAGTAGCGGTCGATCATCTTGCCGCCGCGGAGCGGGAAGATCTGGACGACTCCGTGGTCGCCCTCGAGCGCGAGCCCGAGCACGTCGACGTCGCGGACGTCGCGCCGATCCGCCGCCTGCCGCTCGGCAAGGTGTTGGATCGAGAAGAGCCGGTTGCGATACCGCGCTGCCTCCTCGAAGCGCTCCTCCTCGGCAGCCTCGCGCATCCGGCGCTCCAGCTCGCGCTGAATCGGCTTGGTGTCGCCCGAGAGGAACTGCACGACGCCGTCGATGATCTTCGCGTACTCGGGCGCGCCGATGTAGCCGACGCAGGGCGCGTAGCAGCGGTCGATGTGGTAGTCGAGACAGGGGATGCCCGAGTGTCGGCCCGGCTTCGGCCCCTCGCACGGTCGAAAGCGAAATGCGCGGTTGAGCACGTCCAGCGTCTCGCGCACCTTCTTCGCGTTCGCGTACGGGCCGAAGTAGACGACGCCGCGCCGGTGCCGCTCGCGCGTGAACATCACGCGCGGGAACTCGTCCTCCACCGTGACGGCGATGTACGGGAACGACTTGTCGTCGCGCAACCGCACGTTGAACGGAGGGCGGTACCGCTTGATGAGGTTCTGCTCGAGGTGGAGCGCCTCGACCTCGGTGCTCGTGACTATCACCTCGACGTCGTGTACGCGCTCGGGCAGCTGCGACATAGTCGGCCGGTCGCGGCCGCGGGCCTGGAAGTACGAGCGCACACGTGAGCGGAGCGACTTCGCCTTGCCGACGTAGAGCACCTGGCCTGCGTCGTCGCGGAAGAGGTAGACGCCCGGCTTCGTCGGAAGGTTTTTCAGCTGCTCGGCGACGCGCTCCGACGGCATGGAGCCAGGCTACTAGCGCCGCTGCGGCTAGCATCGGCCACGTTATGGACCGCGGGCAATACGTCGCGTACACCTTCTACAAGGCGGATCCGGCCTGGCGCCGATTGCCGATCGAGGAGCGCACCGCGGGCAAGGACGCGTTCGCCGAGGCCGTCGAGGCGTTCGCGCCCCGGTTCGAGCACCTGCGCGTTTACTCCTGCACGGGCGTGCGGCCCGACTGCGACTTCTTCCTCTGGAAGATCAGCGAGCGCTATGAGCTGCTCGGCGAGCTCGGCGCTGCCCTGAACGCGGCGCCGCTCTCCGGCTGGCTCGAGACGCCGCACTCCTACCTCGCGACGACGAAAGCGTCCCAGTACACGAGCGCCCGCAAAGCGCGCAAGATCACGCCGCGCAACTCGCCGTACCTCGTCGTCTACCCGTTCGTGAAGACCCGGCCCTGGTACGCGCTGCCGATCGAGCGGCGGCAGAGCGCAATGGACGAGCACATCCGCATCGGCGCCGAGTTCGCGTCGATCCACAACCACACGACGTACTCGTTCGGGATCGACGACCAGGAGTTCATGACCGCCTTCGAGTGCGACGAGCCGGCGGACTTCATGCACCTGATGCTGACGTTGCGCGAGACCGAGGCGAGTTCGTACACCGAGCGGGACACGCCGATCTTCGTCGGACAGCTGATGGACGTCCGCGCAGCGCTCGACGCCCTCGACGGCGCCTCTTCACGCGTCGAGGCTTAGAACCCGTTTCACAATGAAACGAGTTCTCAATGTGTCAGACGTAGTCGTGCTGGTCGCGCCAGACGCGCCACATCGAGAACGCGCACAACCCGAGGATGACTAGGAACGCGACCGCGTCGAGGCCGCTCGCGCCTCGCCAGAAGTAGACGCCGAGCGCGGCGATACCGAGGACCGCTGCGCCGTAGAACGCGACATACGCGCGACGGGGCCACAGCGCGATCGAGCCCCGCTGCTCGCGCCAGACGAGATAGATGAAGAACGCAATCGCGAGGAAGAACGCGATGCGCGCGAGCAGGAAGAGAGCCGCGACGGTCGGCTGCAGCGACAGCGCGACGATGATCGCCGCGATTGCGGCGAGGATCAGGAAGCCGCGAAGCGTCGGGTGATCCGAGAGCAATCGCCGCATAAGGCCGTCATCGTAGGCACACCCGAGCAGAGCGCAAGGAACGGGCCAAACCGGCATCTGTCTGTGGGCGGAGTCGGAGTTGCGCTCAGGCGACTGCGGCGCTAGCCCTCGAGCGATCGGGGGGTCCGGCTCCGCTTAGAAGCTCTCACAGAATGACGCTTCGTCGAACGGGTGCGATGGGCGGCCCGAGTCAAGGACGCAGGGAGCCCCGATAGCAGCGCTATCGGGGCGACTGAGGACGCAGGATCGGGTCGCCCAGCGCGGCCGGGCGACTCAAGGCTTCATTCTGTGAGAGCTTCTTACGCCGTCAGGTACGCGCGCACGGCCAATGCCGCGGCGACCAGCGTCGCCCCAGCAAACCACAGCAGACGCCGGCGCGGTTCGTCCGGTGCGTACAGCCACGGCGAAAGGACAGCGAGCAGCGCGAACGTTCCATACGCGTAGTGCAGCCGGTCGGGAGCGCGGTAGTCATTCGACAGCAGGAGCAGCCCGAGACCGACCTGTGCGATCAGCACCGTCTGCGCAAGCGCGAGGACGTGCTCGAGCGCGACGCCGGTGCGGCCGCGCCGATACGCCCAGAATCCCCAGAGCGCTCCACCCCACGTCACGGCGAGCACGGCGAAGGCGACGAGCCGGTGGGTCGTTAGCATCGCGAGGAACCTACAGAGGAGGCGTGCTGGTCGACGAACGTAGACTCGGACGGTGAGCGCCCACACCTAGAACATCCGGATGAGCTACGGCACCGCACTCATGATCGGAGCGATCGCCGTGCTTGTGGCGATCACTTCCGGCTGCGGCAATAGCGCGAACGTAGCCGCCGGCTCGAAAACGGAGACCGTCTCGAACGGCACCACGCCCGCTCCGCCGCCTCGTCCCCGGCCGGCTCCGCCGACGTCAGCGTGCTTCCCCAATCCCGGTGCCTGCGGATACCCAGACCCGAACGCCGGCAATGTCGGGGTACCGGCCGGAACCACCCTCACAGCTTCCGGGTCGATCACCGTCACGACACCCGGTACGGTGATTGACGGGAAAGACATCACGGGCACGGTGACGGTCAGCGCCGACAACGTCACGATCCGCAATAGTCGCATCACCGTCAACGGCGCCGGATGCGGGCCGTCGGATACATGCGGTAACGCCGCGATCTACCTCCGCGGCCCCTACACCGTCCACGTCTTCAACGTCGAGTTGACTGCCGCAGCCCGACGACGGTCGAGCACGGGATCCGCAACGCAGATGGCGGCACACTCGACGTCGACAAGGTTTATCAGCACGGGACCATTGACGCGCTCTGTTTCTGCGGGCACGCGACCATCAAGAACAGCTATTCCAAGATCACGTTGAGCATCGCTGGCGATCACCTAGAGAACATCTACACAGACGATGCGACGCTGGTGGCGACGCACAATACGTTCCTCAACGATCAGCCGCAGACGGCGAACATCTTCGCTAACACCGGGAACGGGTCCGGCGGGGCATGCAAGAACCATTTGACGATCTCCAACAACCTGATTGCCGGAGGCGGCTTCGCGATCTATGCGTGCGGTCACGCGTCGTCGGCTGGACCGTCAACGGTCAGCATCACAGGGAACAGGATCGCGAGGTGCGGCGGCACTGAGGTGCAGGGAGGCGGCGGCACCTGGGTTTGCCCTCACGGGGCGGACTCGTTTGGTTACTTCCCCAATGGCGGCTCGTTCGGGACGCTGGCCTCCTGGTATCCGAACACGGTTTGGACTGGCAACGTGTGGGACGACACAGGCGATCCCATTGGCGCACCCGCGTAGATGGCCGTCGCGTTCGTCAGCACTCAGCTACGCCACTCCACACTCTCACTCCGGCCCGGGTCCGCTTTTCTGTAGGCCGGACGGCCGCTTCTTTTAGGCCGGATGGCCTATGGACAACGCCGCATGTGCCACCTCAATATGGGGGGCTGTGGAGCCAGGGGGACGCCGGGCCTGCGGCAAGCCTTCAAGCGCCCAAGCCACACGGGGGGATCTGCGGCGATCCCACTGCGGCTCTTCCCTGGCTCCGCGCACCTACTGTGCCAAAAGGTCGCCACCGCGACGGCAGACGTTACGGCCCGACAGCGATGCGGGCGCGAGATCCATCACAGCGGTCCTGACGCCTACCTTTGCGTCCTTTATCCGTCTTCACGCTGTGCGACAGCAGGTGGGTCATGCTCCCGGCCGTACACGACCGCAGCTATGAGCGCCATCGCAATCGGCATGAAGACCGCCGCGAGCAACACATAGGTGATCACGACTGCACGACTCCTCTTGTCCAGGTCCCCGGCCGAGCCGGGTTCAGCGCCGACCAGAGTGCCGACCCGGCGGCGGCAGCCGCATCCCCCGGATGGGTAGACCACAGTCGGGCGTGATGGGCGGCTGAGGCCGCGCCGACGGTGAGATCCCCAGTCCCCGTCGCGGTGATCGTCACAGCGGGCACCGCCGCCGTCTGTAGCGGCCAGGTCGCCGCGGGCACGATCACGCCGTTCGCGCCGGCTCGATCGTCTCGACGAGCCTGAGCCCGTCGCGGTTACACGCCGCGCGGATACCCTCGGCCTGTTCGCGTGGAGACACGAACCTTTCGCCGTTGCGATCGCCGACTCGGGAAACCCGTATCGACGCCAACGGCCCGACGCTTGGAGGTGGTGGACTTGGGACGTGAGGTAAGCGAAGGCGACTTGGCGCCGGACTTCACTTTGACGGACGACCGAGGCGAGGCAGTCACGTTGTCGTCTTTGAGGGGCTCTCCGGTTGTACTGTATTTTTACCCCAAGGACGACACGCCCGGGTGCACGACGCAAGCCTGCGCGATCCGCGACTCGTACGACGACTTCACGGAGCGCGGTGCAGTCGTACTCGGCGTCAGCCCCGACAGCGAGACGTCCCACGTAAAGTTCAAAGAGAAGTACGGCCTGCCCTTCACGCTCCTCGCCGACCCAGCGCACGAAGTCGCCGAGAAGTACGGCACGTGGGTCGAGCGGAAGAACTACGGCAAGACCTACATGGGCGTCGAGCGCTCGACCTTCCTCATCGACAGCGAGGGCCGGGTCGCCAAGGTGATGCGGCGCGTGAAGCCGGACACGCACGCCGAGCTGGTGCTCGAGGCGCTGCCTGACTAACGCAGATGGCGAGGCTACAATTTCGATCCGCGCGGATGTGGCGGAATTGGTAGACGCGCACGGTTCAGGTCCGTGTGGGGGAAACCCCGTGGAGGTTCAAGTCCTCTCATCCGCATAGCCGTCGCGAGCGCCAACCGGGTCGCTCGACGGTGATCAACAGGAGGAAGGGCCTGCTCCACCGCCTCATGTCCAGATCGGCAACGATTGCCAATGCCGGAGCCGCCGGCCCCCGGTCGTTCAGGCTCACGTACTCGTCCCATTCGCTCCGCTTGCTCGGCCTGCGGCTGCGCTTTGCCGGCGCGCTCATCCTGCTCGTCCTGCCGCTGCTCGCGGGCGCGTGGGCCTTCGGCAACTACGCAGCGGCGAAGAAGCGAGAGCAAACAGACACGCGACTCAATGCGTCGCTCCGCGCCGCGGCGAGCGAGTACGCGCGGGTCGTCGACGACGCGCAGCTGCATGCGATGAAGCTGGCGACGTCCCGTCACTTGCAGCGGGCGCTCGAGACCCGCAACCAACCGGAGCTGCAACGGCTGCGCAAGGCGCATCCGGACGTGATGCTCCTCACAGGCAGGCGTGCCGGCGCGCCGCCACCCGGTGTCGCGCAGCGCTCGATCGACGTCGTTTCCGGCAACCGCATCGTCGGCGCCGTCGTCGCCAGGGTCGCACTCGACCGCGCGGTTCTGACGCGGATCGCGAACAACGCAGGTCTCGTCGCTCAACAGGAGATCGCCGTCGCCGAGCAAGGCGGCCGGGTGGTTGCAGCCTCGGCTCCCGTCACCGGGGCCCTGACTCTGAGCGGGCCCAAGGCGCGAACGGTCCAGATCGGCAGCAGCGCTTTCCGTGCTGTGGTGGCTCCGCTTGCGCCCAAGACGCGGATCGGCATCCTCGCGTCCAACGACGCAGTGGACGACGCCGCTGGGACGATCCGCAGCCGCATCCTGCTGTTCGGCATTCTCCTCCTCGCGGTCGTGCTGCTCCTGGCGTACGCGCTCGCCCCCGCGCTCGCACGCGCCCGCGTCGCGAAGCAGCAGCGCGAGGTTGCCGAGCGCGTCCTCGCGCACGTCGCGGACGGCGTCGTCCTGCTCGATCCTGACGGCACCGTCCAGATCTGGAACCGCGCCGCGGAGACGATGACGGGGCTCACGGCGGACAACGTCCTCGGCAAAAGCGCGGCAGGGGCGATCCCTGGCTGGGAGGAAGCCGTGCCACAGATCCCAGTCGGCGGCGCACACCAGCTCGACACCGGCGCGGACTCGGCAACGGTACCGCTCGACACCGCCGCGGGAGAGCTCTGGATGGCCGCATCAGGCGTGCGCTTCGGCGACGGCATCGTGTACACGTTCCGCGATATCACCGAGCACGAGCGCCTCGACCAGGCGAAGACGGACTTCGTCGCCACCGTCTCGCACGAGCTGCGAACGCCGCTGGCCTCGGTGTACGGCGCCGCCGTGACGCTGCGCGAGCGTTACGCGACGCTCGATGTGCACAGACGCGACCTGCTGCTCGACCTCCTCGCCGAGCAGGCGAACCGGCTCTCGACGATCATCGACGAGCTCCTGCTTGCGAGCAGCCTCGCGAGCCGGCTCGATGCGCGAAGGTTCCCCGTCGACGGCGACGGCTTCGGTCCCGACGAGGTCGCACACACGGTCGTCCAGGCTGCCCGCGTCCACGCTCCGCCCGGGATCGAGATCGAGTTTTCGACGCCGCCGTGGCTGCCAGACGCAACCGGCGACGGGCAGAAGGTGGCGCAGGTGCTCACGAACCTCGTCGAGAACGCGGTCAAATACTCACCCGCCGGCGGCAGGATCGACGTCGTCCTCGCTCACGACGGCGACCGCGTGCGCTTCGAGGTGCGCGATCAGGGACTCGGGATCCCGCTCGACGAGCAGGAACGGATTTTCAAGAAGTTCTACCGCCTCGATCCGAATCTGACCCGGGGCATCGGCGGTACCGGGCTCGGCCTCTACATCTCGCACGAGCTCGTGCACCGCATGGGCGGCGAGATCACGGTCAACTCCGCGCCCGGTCATGGCTCGACGTTCTCGTTCGATCTCCCTGTCGCGACGACCTCGGACCGCGTCGCCGCGCCCGTCGGCTGAGCATTCGAGAGCTACGGCTACCATCTCGTCTCTGAGACGGGGCGTCCTTTTGATGTTGTCGCTTGCGGCCTTGGCCGCTGCGTCGCCGGCAGCCGCGCGAGAGCGCGGCTCGGTCGAGCTCGTAGTCACGCTGCGCGCGCCGTCCCTCGCCGACGCCGCGAGCCGCGATCGCGGGCTGGCCTCTGTGACGATGCGCCAGAGCCGACTCCAGCTCGACTCGCCCTCGTCGGTCTCGTACGTACAGCGACTCGAGCGCGAGCAAAGCGCCGTCGCGGCGCGAATTGCAAGGGCAATTCCCGGCGCCTACGTGCACTGGCGGTACACGGTCACGTTGAACGGCCTCGCCGTCGTCGTCCCGAGCGGTGCCGTCGAGAAGCTGGCGCGCATTCCGGGCGTCGCGAAGATCTGGCCGAACGCCAGGTACCACGCCGCTCTCGACCGGACGCCGCAGCTGATCGGCGCGCCTGCCGTCTGGGGCCCGACCCTCGCAAACGCGGGGCAGGGCATGAAGATCGGGATCATCGACGAGGGCGTCGACCAAGCGCATCCGTTCTTCTCGCCGGTCGGCTTCACGATGCCAGCGGGCTTTCCCAAGGGCAATGTCGCGTTCACGACCTCAAAGGTGATCGTCGCGCGCGCTTTCGCGCCTCCCACGCCGGAGTGGAAGTACGCGAACCTGCCGTTCGATCCGGAGTTCAGCGAGCACGGCACGCACGTTGCAGGCATCGCAGCCGGCGACCACGGCACGATGGCGCCGTTCTTCAGCACGCTACCGCTGTCGGGAGTCGCTCCTGCGGCCTACATCGGCAACTACAAGGCGCTGACGATCCCGACGCCGTGCTGCGGTCTCGACGGCAACGCGCCGGAGATCGTTAAGGCGATCGACCAGGCCGTCGCGGACGGGATGAACGTGATCAACCTCTCGCTCGGCGAGCCGGAGATCGAGCCGTCACGCGACATCGTCATCAAGGCGATCGACGGCGCCGCCCGCGCGGGCGTCGTCCCGTGCATCGCTGCGGGCAACGAGGGCGACGCGGGCAAGGGCACGGTCAGCTCGCCCGGCAGTGCCCCGCTCGCGATCACGACCGCGGCTGCGACGACCGGCCGCCAGGTCCCGGCCGACGTCATCGCCAGCTTCTCCTCCCTCGGGCCGACGCCGTACTCGCTGCAGCTCAAGCCGGACGTGACGGCGCCCGGCGTCTCCGTCCTCTCGTCCATCCCCCAGGCCGGCTATGCGGAGTTCAGCGGCACGAGCATGGCCTCGCCCCACGTCGCGGGAGCCGCCGCGCTGCTCAAGCAGCAGCATCCGACGTGGACGGTCGCGCAGATCAAGTCGGCGCTCATGCTGACCGGCGATCCCGTCTACACGACAGCGCAGCGGAACGTCGAGACGACGCCGATGACCAGCGGCGGCGGTCGCATCGACCTGGCGCGCGCGACGACGCCTCTCGTCTTCGCTGCACCTTCGAGCGCATCTTTCGGCCTCATGAAGCCGCGAACGCACAAGACAGTCTCGATCTCGCTGACCGACGCAGGAGGCGGGACGGGCGCCTGGTCCGTCGGCCTCACGCACGCGCAGGGCTTGAAGCCCACCCTGCCCGCGTCGGTCACGGTGCCCGGGAAGCTCGCCGTCACGGCCACGGTCGGCGCGCGCACGAAGGAAGGCGACGGAACCGGCTACGTCACGCTGCGCCTCGGGTCCGAGACGCGCAAGATTCCGTACTGGCTGCACGTCGAGCGTCCGAAGCTCGGCAAGGCGACGGCGATGCTGCGCAAGACCGGGACGTACAACGGCAACACCGCGAAGGGGCGCGCCAACGTGTCGACGTACCGCTACCCGGAAGGTCTGACTCCGATCTCGGTGCCTGGGCCTGAGCAGGTCTTCGGCGTCCGCCTGAAGAAGATGGTGGCCAACTTCGGCGTCCGCATCGTCTCCCACGCCGGTCAGGTGACGCCGCGGGTCGTTCGCGGGGACGACGAGAACCAGCTGACCGGGCTCGTCGGACTCCCCGGAGACCTCAACCCGTACCGCGAGTCGCTCGGCGCAGGGGTCGCGATCGCCGGCGCGATTCTGCCGAGCCGCGGCAAATACAACGTCGTCTTCGACTCTCCGAGCCGTAGGAAGGCCGGGAAGTTCACTTTCCGATTCTGGATCAACGACGTCACGCCGCCGGTCGTGAAACTGCGTGGGTACTCAAGCGGGGCCGTGAGACTGCGCATCAGCGACGTTGGAGCGGGAGTCGATCCTGACTCGATCCAGGCATTCGTCGACGGCTCAGGCTCCCAGAGCGAC
Source organism: Gaiellaceae bacterium (assembly GCA_036380275.1). GTDB lineage: Bacteria > Actinomycetota > Thermoleophilia > Gaiellales > Gaiellaceae > DASVFB01. The sequence goes on from DASVFB010000069.1 coordinate 13,666, forward strand.
GTGGCCTATGCCAATGGGATCGCGTCGGTCAGGACGGGCAGCCTCGGCCCGGGCAAGCACACGGTGAAGGTGGTCGTCGCGGATTACCAGGAGACGAAGAACATGGAGGACGTCGGGCCGATCCTCCCGAACACCCGCACCTTCACGGCGAGCTTTACCGCCTAGTCCTTCTTTTCGATCGTCGGTAGGCGGCTGAGGTCGCGCTCGACGCTCGCGGCGAAGTCTTCGAGAGACTCCTCGGAGCGGATCACCTTGAGATTTGCCTTGCGCCGCGCGCGCTTCCGCCCGCGCCGCGCTTCGACGCCGAAGTACTTCCCGAGCCTGGGCCATTCCGCTGCGACCAGCACGGCGACGGCGCCCGCGAGGAGCGCGATCCAGACGACGCTCACGACGCGATTCTACCGACGCGGGGGTTTACAAATTCTGCGGTTCGGTTCACGCTACGGAGGTGACCGAGTCGCCACCGTCCTTCGAGGAGCTCGTTGCGTGACCGTCTGGATGATTCTTCCCTACTTTGTGATGTGGGCCACGCTGATGAACGCGTTGTTCGTGAAGGCGAAGTGGCTCCCGCCCGTCTGCATCCGCTGCGGTCGCCGCCCCAAAGAGGGCGACCACTGCTACTGCGAATACGGTCG
>DASVFB010000070.1:0-15428 GCA_036380275.1 Gaiellaceae bacterium
GTCGAGCCAGTGAGCTGGTAGATCTGGTATGGCAGCGCGACCTGGACGACGCCGCCGCCGAGGTCCTTCGCGGCCTGGCCGAGCCAGAACCAACGGAACGTGGGCGACTCGCGGAGCGGCGCCAGGTCGATCGCGAGCCGGCCGAAGCGCTTGCCGACACCAGGGCTCTCGAGCCCGGGCGGAAGGTCTTCGGGGAGAAGCGGGTTGTCGCTCAGAAGAGCTGCGAGTCGTCCGGGTTCGTCGTCGCCTCGAGCAATCGGCGAGCACGGCGCTGGAGGTCGCCGAGGTCGAGCCGGCCCTGCTCCGCGCCCTCGAGCAGCCGGCGCGCGAGCGCGACTGCGTCGTCGACGATCTCGACGTTGGCTGCGGCCTCCTGGCCCATTTCCGAGAGGATCGTCCGCTCGGTGCGCGAGGCAATGATGGGCTCTGGAACGCCCTCGACCCAGACCCGCGTCCGCCGGCCCCCGCCCCGCTCGTCCCCGCGGAGCGGCTCGAGCGCGTAGATCTTGTCAGCGCGCGCGTACTTGCCGAAGCCGAGAAAGATCATCCGCCCGCCGTCGACCATCGGCCGATTATCTGTTATCGCAGGACGCCTTCGCGGAAGCGTGGTGCTCCCGCACGTCCCGGCCAGACATGACCCAAGTCCTGGACTCCGGTCGTGTACTACCGAGGCATGACCGTGTCGGGATCCGATCAGCCGCTGCCGCCGGTGACGCCCAGCGGGGGTCCCGGCGAGACGTGGCCGTAGTCCTGGACGTGGGTCACGTCCGGTTGAGCCAGCGCGGATCAGTCACGCGAGGACCGCGCGGAGCGCGTCGACGACGTACTCCTGGTCCTCGCGAGCGAGCCGCGCGTGGAACGGCAGCGCGAGCGTCCGCGCGCTGATGTCTTCGGAGACGGGCAGCATCCCTTCGCGGAAGGCGTAGCGCTCGCGCATGTACGGCTGCAGGTGGATCGACGGAACGTACGGCGCCGTCGCGACGCCGCGCTCCCGCATGAGTCGAGCGACGTCGTCGCGATCGGCGGTCTCTGGCAGGCGAACGACGTAGACGAACCAGGAACGGACGTGGTCCGCATCGTCGGGGATCGGCGGCTCGACGTCGACGCCCGACAGCAGCTCCGTGTAGCGCTCGGCCACCTCGGCTCGCGCGGCGAGGATGCGGTCGAGCTTCTCCAGCTGCCCGATCCCGAGCGCGGCCGACACGTCGTCGAGGCGGTAGTTGTAACCGAGCCGGCCGTGCAGGAGCCACGAGCTCGTTTCGAGCCGTCCCTGGTTGCGTAGCGAGACGAGCAGCTCGTGCTCGTCGGCGTCGTTCGTCGTGACCGCTCCGCCCTCGCCCGTCGTGATCTGCTTGTTCGGGTAGAAGGCGAAGGTCGTCGGGTGTCCGTGCGAGCCGACCGGCACGCCTTTGTACCGTGCACCTAGCGCCTCGCAAGCATCCTCGACGAGCGCGAGTCCGTGCCGTGCGCAGAGCGCGATCAACGGCTCGAGCTCGCACGGGTAACCGAAGATGTCCACCGCGACGACCGCCTTGGTGCGCTCGGTGACCGCCGCCTCGACCGCGGCTGGGTCGAGGTTGTACGTGCGCGCGTCGATGTCCGCGAACACCGGTGTCGCGCCTTCGTAGATCGCGCAGTTCGCGGAGGCGACGAAGGAGAACGGCGACGTAATCACCTCGTCGCCGGAGCCGACGCCTGCGAGCAGCATGGAGAGGTGCAGGCCGGCGGTGCCGCTCGAGACCGCGGCGCAATGCCGAGCTCCCGCTGCGTCGGCGAGCAGCTCCTCGAAGCGCGGCCCGGTCGGACCAAGCGAGAGCCAACCTGAGCGCAGCGTCTCGAGCACGAGCTCCTCGTCGCGCTCGTCGAGCCAGGGCGCGGAGAGGTGAACCTGCCTTGTCGCCTGCGTCACGCCTGCGCGCGCGCGAAGTTCTCGACGGGATCGCGCCAGTGCGCCCAGCGGTCGGTCTCGCCGTTGCCGTTCACCGTCTCGAGATACGCCTTCTGGATCGCCTTCGTGATCTCGCCGACGCCGATCTCGATGTCGTCGATCTCGCGCACCGGCGTCACCTCTGCGGCAGTGCCGCACATGAAGACCTCGTCGGCGATCAGCAGATCGGAGCGGATGAGGTTCTTCTCGACGACGGTGTAGCCCTGATCCTGCGCGATCTGGATGATCGTGTTGCGCGTGATGCCCGAGAGGATCCCGGCGGAGAGATCAGGCGTGTAGATGACGCCGTCCTTGACGACGAAGATGTTCTCACCGGAGCCGTCCGCGACGTAGCCGTCGTGGGTGAGCATGACGGCCTCCTCGTAGCCGGCGTTGATCGCCTCCGTGACCGCCAGCATCGAGTTGAGGTAGATGCCGGTCGCCTTCGCGACGTGCGGAATAACGTTCGGGCCGATGCGCTGCCAGGATGAGACCTTGACGCGGATGCCGTTCCGGAGGCCATCGTCGCCGAGATACGTCCCCCACGGCCAGCTCATGATCACGACCTCGACCGGGTTGCCGCGTGCCTGGACGCCCAGCTCCCCGTAGCCGTAGAACGCGATCGGTCGGAGGTAGCACGACGGGAGGCCGTTGGCGCAGATTACTTCCTTGCAGACGTCGCGCAGTTCGTCGACGGAATACGGCAGCTCCATGTAGAGGAGCTTCGCGGAGTTGTGCAGCCGATCCAGGTGGTCGCGAAGCCGGAACACGGCCGGTCCCTGCGGCGTGTCGTAACAGCGGATGCCTTCGAAGACTCCGGTCCCGTAATGCAGGCCGTGAGCGCCGACGTGGATCTTCGCGTCGTCCCAGTCGACCAGCTCGCCGTTCATCCAGATCTTCTCGGTGGCCTGCATTCAGGGGGCTCCTTTTCGACGCCGTTGGAGCTGGGAATGGTACTAGTCGGCCACGATGAGGTCGGCCGGCGCGGCCTTGGTAAGCCGCACGAGCTCCCGGGTCGGGAGCACGGCCATGTGACGCGTAGACCCGGCGCCGATCCACAGCTCGTCCTGCACGAGGAGCACGCGGTCGATCAGGACGCGGTCGACTCGGTCGAGCGGAAACGGCGCAACGGCTCCCGGAGCGAAGCCCGTGATATCCGGCACCTCGCGCGGACGCGCAACGCGACCCTCCTTGGCACCGGCTGCGCGTGCGATCTTGGCAGTGTCGCCTCTGCGGTCGCCGGGGACGAGCGCCACCACCGGACGCTCGTCGCAGAGCACGACGAGAGACTTGACGATCGCGTCGATCTCGCACCCGACGGCGCGCGCCGCGTCCGCCGCCGTCGCCGTCTCGTCGTCGAACTCTTCGATGCGAGCTTCCGCGCCGGACTTCCGGAGAAACGCGGAAACGCGCTCGACATCGGCAGGCCAGTCGCTCATTTCTGAAAACTCTAACCGGCTTACAGCAGGGAGATGAACCGCGCGTCGTCGAAGCCCTCGCCCTGCAGGCGCTCCACGAGCTCGAGCGGCGCAGGCGTGTCGATCGACAGCACCATCAATGCCTTGCCTCCGCGACGCGTGCGCGACACCGTCATGTTCGCGATGTTCACGCCCGCCTCGCCGAAGGTCGTCCCGACGCGGCCGATCACGCCGGGGACGTCGTCGTAGCGGAACACGACGAGCAGTGGCGCGAGCTCCATCTCCAGCTCGAAGCCGAGCGCGCTCACGAGCCATTGTCGATCCTCGCGACCGATCGTCGTCCCCGAGACGCGGACATCGTCGACGCCGACTCTGACGAGGTTCGTGAAATCGCGTGACGACCGCTTCCGCTCCTCGGCCACCTCGATCCCGCGCTCCGCGGCGACGAGCGGCGCGTTGACGTAGTTCACGGGCTGGTCGGTGCTGCCCTGAAACGCGCCGTTCAACGCCGCGACCGTGAGGAGACGCGTGTCGTACTGCGAAAGCGCCCCGTAGTACGTGAGCACGATCCGGTCGGCCCGGCCTCGCGCGAGCTCCATCGCGAGCCGACCGAGCTTCGCGGCGAGGGGGACGTACGGCGCAAGCGCCTCGATGTCCTCCGCGCGCAGCGTCGGAATGTTCACCGCGTTCGTCACGAGCCCGCCTTCGAGGGCGGCGACGATCTGCTCGGCGACGATCACGCCGGCGCGATCCTGCGCCTCCTCGGTGGACGCTGCGAGATGTGGCGTCGCGACGACGTTGTCGAGCTCGAGCAGAGGCCCCGAGTATGGCTCCGCGGAGAAGACGTCGAGCGCAGCCGCGGCGACCTTGCCCGACCGCAACGCCTCGACGAGCGCTGCTTCGTCGACGAGCTCGCCCCGCGCAGCGTTGACGATCCGCACGCCGTCGCGCATTTTCGCGAAGACGTCCGCGCCGATCGACCCGCGTGTCTGTTCGGTGAGCGGAAGGTGGAGCGTGACGAAGTCCGCCGCCGCGTAGAGCTCCTCGGGAGTCTCCGCGCGCTCGACGCCGAGCTCGCGGAAGCGCTCCTTCGAGACGAACGGGTCGTACGCCACGACGCGCAGCTCGAGCCCGAGCGCGCGCCGCGCGACCTGCTGGCCGATGCGCCCGAAGCCGAGGACACCGAGGGTCTTGCCGGCGAGCTCGATCCCGCCGAAGCGCGAGCGTTCCCACCGCCCCTGCGCGAGCGCAGCGTGCGCCTGCGGGATGTTGCGCGAGAGCGCGAGCAGCAATCCGATTGTGTGCTCCGCCGCCGAGATGACCGTGGACTCGGGCGCGTTCGCGACGACGATGCCCCGGCGCGTGGCTGCGTCGACGTCGATGTTGTCGACCCCCACGCCCGCGCGGCCGATCACCTTCAGCCTCTCGCCACGCTCGATGAGCTCCTTCGTCAGCTTCGTCGCGGAGCGGATGACGATGCCGTCGTAGAGGCCGATGACCTCGGCGAGATCAGACTCACGGTCGACGTCGACGTCGAAGTGTTCGCGGAGCAGCTCGACGCCCGCATCCGCGATCGGCTCGCGCACTAGAACCCTCATCTACGCGTGGACGGGCTGTTCGTATGCTTCGATCGCGCGCGTGACTGCGACTCCGCGCTCGACCTCGGCGCCGAGCTCGGTCAGCGCCAGCTCGACGGCCGCGAGCGCCGTCCCGATGTCGAAAACGTCGAAGTAGCCGATGTGGCCGATGCGGAAGATCTTTCCCTTCAGCGGCCCCTGACCCGGTGCGAGCGTGACGCCGTGACGGTCGCGCAGCAGGAGCAGTAACTCGCCGGAGTCGACGCCGTCGGGCGCGCGCACGGCGGTGACGACCGCAGTGCTGTCGTCGTCGGGCGAGAAGAGCTCGAGCCCCATCGCCTTGATCCCCTCGCGGCAGGCGCGGCCGAGTCGCACATGGCGCTCGAACGCGGCCTCGAGTCCCTGCTCGAGCAGGAGCCCGAGGGCGACATCGAGACCGACCACGAGCGAGACGGCGGGTGTGAAAGCCGCGTCGAAGATCTGCTGCGCTTTGCGCGTCAGCTCCCAGTCGAAGTAGAAACGGGGCAGCGTCCCGCGCGCGTCCCAGGCCGCCTGCGAGACCGAGACAACCGCGAGGCCAGGCGCCGTCATCAGCGCCTTCTGCGAACCGGAGACGACGACATCGATGCCCCACTCGTCGGTGTCGAGCGGAACGGCACCGAGGCTCGAGACAGCGTCGACGACCGAGAGGGCACCGGCGTCCTTCGCCGCGGCAGCGAGGCTCCTGACGTCGGCCACGACGCCCGTGGACGTCTCGCAGTGCGTCAGCAGCACGACGGTCGACTCGCGCTCGGCGAGCCGTGCCCCGAGATCCTCCGCGAACGGCGTCTCGCCCCACTCATACTCGAGGCGGTCGACCTCGCAGCCGCACGCCTCGGCGATCTTCGCCCAGCGCGTGCCGAACGCGCCGCTCGCCACGACGCAGACACGCTGACCGGGAGAGCAGAGGTTGGTGACGGCCGACTCCATCCCACCAGTGCCGCTGGAGGCGTACATGAGCACATCGTTCTGCGTGCGGAAGACCTGCTGCAGTCGTTCGAGGCAGCGCTCGTAGACGATGCGAAAGTCGGGCCCGCGGTGGTGCACCATCGGCTGCGCCATCGCGGCGAGCACCTGCGGCGGCACCGGCGTCGGCCCCGGCGTGAAGAGGTAGCGCTTCCCGCTCATCGCTTAGAGCCTAACGGCGCGCCCCGGAGAGCCCGGATTACGCTCACCGTGTGGAAACCCTGCTCGCGTTCGCGGCATCGCTGATCGCGCTTCGCCTCGCCGGTCGAGTCGCGAGCCGCTGGCGCGCGCGGCGTGCGCCCGAGCTGCTTGCGTGGGCCGCTGCGCTCTTCGCGTACGCCGTCGCGGCGGCTGCGCTCGCGTGGGGCGCGGCGCACGGTTGGGACGCGCGCGCGTTCCGCGTCTACTACCTCTTCGGCGGTCTGCTCACGGCGCCGTTGCTCGGAGCTGGATCGCTGCTGCTGTGGCGCCGACGGTGGGCGGGGCCGATCGCGCTGATGTACGCGGGGCTCGCGATCGGCATCGCGGTCGCGGTGCCTCTGCACGGAACGTTTGCCGGCGATGCGATTCCCGCGGCGCAGGATCACCTCGACTTCGTGCCCGCCCGCCTCGTCGCGGTGCTCGCGAACAGCGTCGGCACGGCAGCTGTTGTCGTCGTCGCCGCGGCGACCTTCCGGCGGCGGCCGCTCGGCAACGCGCTGATCGTCCTCGGAGTGGCCCTGGCGGCCGTGGGGAGCGCGCTCGCCGGGCTCGGGGCCGCAGAAACGGCCGCCTTCGCCGTCGCCGCGGTTGTCGTGCTTTATGCAGGTTTTGTTGCGCCGGCGCGCTGACTCTCTCCCAAACCTGCACTTAACGGATTCCTGACAACTTCTACTTGCGGCTACAGCCGTTTGCTACCTTGCCGCGCTCCGACCCGATGCGGACTCTGCGGACATACCTCATTGCGCTCGTCGCCGTGCCCGCGATCGCGCTGGCCCACCCGGACGGGAGCTCCGCCGAGTCCGCGCGCGCGACCGTGCGCATCGACGTCGGCATGGTCAAGGCGATCCGTCACTACCGCGTGACGACCCGGCGGCTGCAGTCGGTCATGGGCCACCGCGTCGTGCGCCTCACGCCTTTGCGACACGCGAGCCTGCGCCGTGTCCACACGGTCTGGCGCAAGCGCGCAGTGGCCGTGAAACGTCGCTTCGCGGCGGGACCGAGGCACCGGCGCGGGTGGATGTGCATCCACCGGTACGAGGGCGCGTGGTCCGACGACGGCAGTCCGTACTACGGCGGGTTGCAGATGGACATCGGCTTCCAGCAGCATTACGGCGGCGTGCTCCTCCGCGCGAAGGGCACGGCCGACAACTGGACGCCACTCGAGCAGATGTGGGTAGCCGAGAGGGCCTTCCGCTCCGGCCGCGGCTTTTACCCTTGGCCGAATACGGCCCGATACTGCGGCCTCATTTAGCGCGAAGCCCTTCGGGCTTCACTTCGCACGAAATGCTGCGCATTTCGTGCGGCGCCGGACGGACGGGCCTTCGGCGCGTCCGCCCGGCGTTCGGTTGCTGTTGTTGGGTCTAGGGCTACTCGCGGGATTGCGACGGCGCGGCTGAGCCGCGCCTTCTCTGAGGCGTTAAGAGGATGCTGCGGTCTTGAGCTCCTGGCAGGAGCTCGATTGGTTGAACGCGGTCTGCAGCTCGCCGCCGGGATCTAGCTGTTGAAGGCTCTTGACCGTCGAGGAGACCTGGTTCGCCATCGTCCCGAGTGTCGCGGCGATGCTCGCCGTCGCGGAGACGACGCCGCTGACATCGGATACGTCGTCAACCGTGCTCTTGATCGAATCCGTACCGTCGGTCAGCTCGCTCGAGAGCTGGTCGACCGAGTCCTTCGCCTGTTGACCTGTGTCGCTCTCCGGCTTGCCGAGATCTTTGATGTCGGACTCCAGCGTGTCGGTCGCCGACTTCATGTCGTCAGCCGCATTTCTCAGCGAGTCCTGCGTGAGGTTTCCGCCCTGAACCGACTGCGCGGCGGACGTGAGCGAGTTCTTCCACGTCACGACCGACGAGCAGACGCCGTCGACCCACTCGGCCGTGGACGGGGGGCTCTTCGAGCCGCAACCCGCCGCCAGGAGCCCCAGGGCTGCGGCGACGAAGATCAGCGCGATCAACGGCAGGCGCTGCACGAGACGACCCTAGTCATCGCTCCCGGAAACGCGTCACCCGGATGGGATGAACGAGCTTCACGCCTCGAGCTTCTTGCGCACGAGGTCGTTGACCACGCGCGCGTCAGCCTGGCCGTTCGTCGCCTTCATCACCTGACCGACGAAGAAGCCGAGCAGACCCGACTTGCCCGAGCGGTACGCCTCGACGTTCGCCGCGTTCGAAGCGAGCACCTCGTCGACGATCGGCTCGAGCTCGCTCGTGTCTGCGACCGCTTTCTGCTCGAGGTAGGGATCCGCCCTGAAGCCGTCGTCCCCCGCGTGCGCGATCGCCTCGCCGAACGTCTTGCGCGGGATCTCCTCGCGCGCCGCGACGAGCTTGGCGAGCTCCGCGGGGCTCACCCGATCGGGATCGACGCCCGCGCCGACGAGCTGGTTCGCGATCACGTTGGCGGCCGGCATCGCCTCGGCGCCCGCGTCGCGCGTCGCGACCCAGAGCGCGTCGAGCCCGCCGGTGACGAGCGTCTGCGCGGTCGCCGCTCCGAGCTCCTCGCGCAGGCGAACGATGCGCGCACCGGGCAGCTCGGGTATCTCACGGCGCAGCCGGTCGACCACCGCAGACTCCGGCTGGACGGGCACGAGGTCGGGCTCCGGGAAGTAGCGGTAGTCGTCCGCCTCCTCCTTCGTGCGATGCGGCGTCAGCCGGTCGCTGTGCGGCTCGTAGTCGTACGTGTGCTGCTCGACGGGCGAGCCCTGATCGTAGGCGACGATCTGATCGCGCACTGCCGCGTCGATGCCGCGACCGATGAACGTGAACGAGTTCATGTTCTTCAGCTCCCACCGCGTGCGCAGCTCGTCGCTCCCGGCTGGACGGACGGAGACGTTCGCGTCGACGCGCAGCGTGCCCTTCTCCATCTCCGCGTCGGAGATCCCGAGCTCCACGATCGTCTGCCGCAGCAAGCGCAGGAAGCGCACGGCCTCCTCGGCGGAGCGAATGTCCGGCTGCGTGACGATCTCGACGAGCGGCGTGCCGCCGCGGTTGAAATCGATCAGCGAATACCCCGAGCCGACCTTCCGCCCGGTCGCGCCTCCGACGTGAATCGTCTTCGCCGCGTCCTCCTCGAGGTGCGCGCGCACGAAGCCGATCTCGCGGTCGCCTTCGGGGCCGGGCACGAGCAGCGAGCCGTCGACGCAGAGCGGCTGGTCGTACTGCGAGATCTGGTAGCCCTTCGGGTTGTCCGGATAGAAGTAGTTCTTGCGCGAGAAGACGGCCTCCTCGGCGATCTCACAGCCGAGCGCGAGGCCGAGCTTGATCGTCCACTCGACCGCGAGGCGGTTGGCAACCGGCAGCGCACCCGGATGCGCGAGACACACCGGGCATGTGCGCGTGTTCGGCTCCGCGAAGTACTCGAGCTCGCAGCGACAGAACATCTTCGTCTGCGTCTTCAGGTGGACGTGGATCTCGAGACCAATGACCGGCTTCCACTCAGTCATCGAGCCGCTCCTTCGCCTCGCGCAGCGCGCGCTCGATGTCGCCCTTCACCTCGATCATGCCGAGGCGATTCTCGAGCGGCCCGCGCATCTCGATCAGCCACAACTCCCGCTCGCCCGCCTCGAGCGCGAGCTTCACGTCACCGACGAGCACAGCGCGCGAGCCGTCGAGGACGCGCGCAGCGCCGAAGGTGCGCCGGCAGGCCGGAACGAAGTCCGCTGCTGGATCCGCGAACGTCTTCCTCATCGCAGTCGCTCCGGGACGGTGTCGAAGCCGATCGCGCGCTCGAGCGCATGACCGACGCGAAAAAGCGTGTTCTCGGACAGCTGCGCGCCCACGAGCTGCAACCCCACGGGAAGCCCGTCGCTGAGCCCGCAGGGGATGTTCAGCCCCGGCAGGCCGGCCATGCATGACGGGATCGTCAGGAGGTCGCTGAGGTACATCGCGAGCGGGTTCGCGGTTTTCGCGCCGAGCTCGAACGCGACCGTCGGCGACGTCGGCGACACGAGGACGTCGAAGCGCTCGAAAAGCTCCGAGTGCTCGCGGATGATCAGCGTCCGCACCCTCTGCGCCTGGCCGTAGTAGGCCTCGTAGTAGCCGGCCGAGAGCGCGTACGTGCCGAGCATGATGCGGCGCTTCGGCTCGTCGCCGAAGCCCTCGTCGCGCGTGTGCTCGTACAGCTCCGTGAGATCGTCGTCGCCGGTCTCGGCGCGAAAGCCGTAGCGCACGCCGTCGTAGCGTGCGAGGTTCGACGACGCCTCCGCCGGCGCGATCAGGTAGTAGCACGCAAGCCCGTACTCGACCGAGCGCGGCAGCGAGCACTCCTCCACCTCGGCGCCGAGCTCAGTGCAGAGGTCGATCGCGCGCCGCACGGCGTCGCTCACGCCCGGCTCGATTCCGTCCGCCTCGTTCAGCTCCTTCGGGACGCCGACGCGGACGCCGCGTAGATTCTCGGCGGACGGCAGCTCGACCGGCGGCACCTCGACGGTCGTCGAGTCGCACGGATCGTGGCCTGCGATGAGGCTGTAGAGCAATGCCGTGTCGCGGATGGTCTTCGCGGTCGGCCCGACCTGGTCGAGCGACGACGCGAACGCGACGATGCCGTAGCGCGAGACGGTTCCGTACGTCGGACGCAGCCCGACGATCCCGCACAGGGCAGCAGGCTGCTTGATCGAGCCGCCGGTGTCCGACCCGAGTGCCCACGGAGCGAGGCCCGCAGAGACGGCCGCCGCCGAGCCGCCGCCGGAGCCGCCCGGCACCCGCGTGGGGTCCCACGGATTGAGCGACGGCCCGAACGCGGAGTTCTCCGTGGACGAGCCCATCGCGAACTCGTCCGTGTTCGTCTTGCCGAGGAGCGAGAGGCCGGCGTCCTTGACGCGCGAGGCGACCGTCGAGTCGTACACCGGCACGTAGCCCTCGAGAATCCGCGAGCCCGCAGTCGTCTCGACTCCTTCGGTGCCGATCACGTCCTTGAGCGCGATCGGAATCCCCTCCGCCCCGGCGTAGTCGAGGCGCCTGAGATAGGCGTGCACGTCGTCCTCCCGCGCTGCGTAGGCAGCGTGCAGCTCCTCTGCGCTCACGTCGCCGCGCTCGAGCATCGCCTTCGCGTCCCCGGCGGTCAGTCGCAGCGTGTCGATCATGTCGGCGGCACCCGGAAGGCTCCGTCCTCCGCCTGCGGCGCGTTCGCGAGCGCGGCCTCGCGCGGGAGCGAAGGACGCGGCACGTCCTCGGCGAGCACGTTCACGAGGTCGAGCGGATGCGAGGTCGGAGGCACGTCCGAGAGGTCGAGCTCTGACACCTTCGACACGGCGTCGAGGATGGCGTCGAGCTGGCCGAGGAGGCGCTCGAGCTCCTCCTCGGTCAGCGCGAGGCGCGCCAGGTGCGCGACGTGAACAACCTGCTCTCTGGTGATCGCCATTTTGCGTGGATCCTCCCAAAAAGACGGGGCCCCTTTTCGGGGGCCCCGTTGACTGTCGGTTCCGAAAAGGAAAGCTTTACGCGGCCTGCACGTTCGCGGCCTGGGCGCCCTTGGGGCCCTGGACGACTTCGAACGACACGCGCTGGCCTTCGGTCAGCGACTTGTAGCCCTCCATCGTGATCGCGGAAAAGTGGACGAACACGTCGTCGCCACCCTCACGCTCGATGAAGCCGTAGCCCTTCTCGTTCGAGAACCACTTCACGGTGCCCTCTGGCAAAGAACTCCTCCTTACACAAGCGACGACCCGGGCACCGAGTCGCCGACCGGTTTCTACAGCGACCGGAGAATAACTCAGCTAGGCGGGAACGCAAGCACATTCGCACGAAATTTTGCTGCGAGGACGGTATTGCGCAGCAGGCTGGCGATTGTCATCGGACCAACTCCCCCCGGAACAGGCGTCATGTGGCCCGCAACCTCCATCACCGCAGGGTCGACATCGCCGGCGAGGCCTGCATCCGTGCGGCTCAAGCCGACGTCGACGACCGTGGCCCCGTGCTTCACCATGTCGGCGGTCACGAGCCAGGGCCGGCCAACGGCGACGACGAGCACGTCAGCCTCGAGCGTCTCGCGCCGAAGATCGCGAGTCCGTGAATGGCAGATCGTCACGGTCGCATGCTGCTGCAGCAGAAGATGCGCTACAGGCTTTCCGACGATGTCGCTGCGGCCCACGACGACTGCCTTCGCGCCCTCGAGCGAGATGTCGTACTCGGCGAGCAGCGCCATGATCCCGATCGGCGTCGCGGGCACGAGCGACGGCCGGCCGAGGTAGAGCTGGCCGGCGTTGAGCGGATGAAAGCCGTCGACGTCCTTTACCGGCTCGACAGCTCGGATCACGCGAACCTCGCTGACGTGCTCGGGAAGCGGAAGCTGCACGAGGATGCCGTCGATGGCGTCGTCGGCGTTGAGCGCCGCGATTCGATCGAGCAACTCCTCCTCGGACGTCTCCTCCGGCAAGCGGATGTCCGTCGAGGTGATGCCGACCTCCTGCGCCGCCTCATGCTTGCGGCGGATGTAGATGTCGTTCGCCGGATCGTCGCCGACGAGGATCGTCGCGAGTCCGAGCGAGCCGAGCTGGGCGACTTCCTTCTTGACGTCGGCGCGAATCCGCTGCGCGAGCGCTTTGCCGTCCATCAGGGTCGCCACGGCCCGAGACGTTAGCCTGTCCTCGGTGGAAACCGAGCAGCTGGCGCAGGAGGCAACCGAGGACCGAAGCGCGTACGCGGGCGTCCTCCGCTACTACGAACTCGCGAAGCGCGCCGAGTGGCAGGTACGCGAGCTTCCCTGGAACGAGCGGCCGCCGATCCCGGAGTACAAGGGCTCGCCGCAGAAGCTCGCGCGCAGGCGCGACCTCTGGCGCTCCGTGATCATGCAGCAGCTGCAGGCCGACATCCTCGCGGTGAAGATGGCGTCGCAGCTGCTCAACGCCGCGCCGCACCCCGAGGCGCGCCTTTACTACTCGACGATGGCGCAGGACGAGGCGCGCCACACGGAGGCGTGGCTGAAGCTCGCCGAGGAGGCGGGCGGCGAGGCCGAGCGCGACCCGCACCTCGACAAGCTCGCGACGATGTTCCTCGACCTCGACACGCTCGAGGAAAAGGTCTTCCTCATGCAGGTCTTTTTCGAGCGCCTGATCATCCCGCGCTTCCGGATGATCGCCGCCGCCTCGCCGGGGACCGTGCTCGAGGACCTGTGCAACAGGCTGACCGTGGACGACGGGATCCATCACAGCGCAGGCATGGCGTACGAGCGCGTGCTGCTGGAGGACACGACGAAGAGAGAGCAGCAGCAGCTCGTGAAGGTCGCGAACGAGATGCTGCCGATCTTCGTCGCGCACTCGATGTGGCGGCCGAAGGCACGCGCGTCGATCGCCGGGCTCATGCGCGAGCGCGACATCAAGATGCTGCAGGACGACCTCGAGCAGGGCGTGCGTCTTGCGAGCTCCCTGGGCATCGACGTTTCGGATGTCGAGCTGCCGTCGTTCTCGTGACGGCGCTCGCCGACGGCGACATCCGACTCGAGCCGCTTACCGCCGAGCACGCCGAGACGATGGACGTGGTCGCCCGCGACCACGACGTCGCGCGCTTTACGCGCGTGCCCGAGCCGGTGCCCGAGGGTTTCGGCGAGCGCTGGGTCGAGCGGTACACGCGCGGGCGCGACGAAGGAACGAGCGCTGGGTTCGCGATCGTCGACGCCGAGAGCGGCGGCGTCCTCGGCTTCATCGGCCTCGTGAAGCTCGACCTCGAGGCGCAGGAGGCGGAGGCGGGGTACATCGTCGCGTCGCACGTGCGCGGCCGCGGCATCGCGACGCGTGGACTGCGCCTGCTGACGTCGTGGGCGTTCGGAGAGCTCCCGCTCGAGCGCATCGAGCTCCTGATCGATGTCGAGAATCCCGCGTCGGAGGTCGTCGCGCAGCGCTGCGGCTACACGCGCGAGGGCGTGCTGCGCTGGACGTACCTCAAGCCCGGCCTGCGCTCCGACACGATCGTCTACTCGATGCTTCGGCGCGAGCACACGGGGGCGTAGGTGGACTGGCCGTACGAGATCGCGGAGCGCGATCACGACATCCAGAACCCGACGAGCGCCGAGAAGATCCAGCTGCTCGGCGAGTACATCCGACTCGACGCCGCCAGCCGCGTGCTCGATATCGCGTGCGGCAAAGCGGGGCCGGCTGTGCTCCTAGCGTCGACCCACGGCTGCCGCATCACCGGCGTCGAGGTTCGCCAACTCTTCGCGGACGAGGCGCGGGCCCGAATCTCGGCGGCCGGGCTCGAGGCGCTGGTCGAGATCCACACCGCAGACGCGAGGGAGTACGCGCTCGAGCCCGAGACGTGGGACGCGGCGCTCTGCCTCGGCGCCGCGTTCGTCTGGGGCGACATCGGCGACGCTGCTGCGGCGATGGTGCCAGCGGTGAAACGCGGTGGCTTCGTCGCGATAGGCGAGCCGTACTGGAAAACACCATCACGGGTCGACGACGGTTACGTGGACCTCGCAACAACCGTCGACCGCTTCACCGCGACGGGCCTCGCCCTTACCGGAATCATCGCCGCCTCCGAAGACGACTGGGACCGCTACGAGAGCCCCCACTGGCGCGCCATGGAGGAGTGGCTCGCGACGCAGACTGATGCGCACGACCTCCGTACGAAGCACGAGCGCCGTCGCCGTGAACATTTGACCAGGCGCGAGCAGCTCGGCTGGGCGATCTTCGTCGGGATGACTCCGCACTAAGCTCCCTGCATGCAGCTCAAGCGCTTCCCGCGCAAGAACGATCCCGCATCGATTCGCGCGCGGCAGGAGGCGCTCGCGCTCGACGGGCTCGTCACGTCGATCGACCTGGAGCAGTTCGCCGGGGCCGCGGAGACGGTCACGGGCGTCGCCGTCATCCCGGTCTCGGTCGCGCCGATCGGGATCGACCTCGGCACGTACGAGCTCGATGACGCGGGCGCCGTCCTCGAGACGGGACGCTCGACAGAGACGATCCACGTCCCGCTCGCGCACACCGAGGGTGGCTTGACCGTGTCGATGACGCGCGGCGCGAAAGCGGCGGGCATGATCACGACTCACGTCTTGCACGATCGGATCACGCGGGCGAGCTGCTTCGTATGCGCGTCGGCCGCGGAGGCGATCCGGCTCGCGCGCTGGCTCGAGGACGAGCTCGACGCGATGCGCGCCTGGATCGCCGGCTCCGACGACCCGTTCGTCTCTCGCCACGCGAAGCTGCGCGAGGTCACGACGCACGTCGTCGGGCCGATGTGCCACGTGCTCTGGGCGTGGACGACCGGCGATGCCGTCGGGCCGAACATGATGACGCGCAACAGCTACCTGCTCAACATGGGCTACGTCATGGAGCGCGCTCCCGTGAAGCCAGAACGCGCGATCCTCGAGGCGAAC
>DASVFB010000071.1:0-3396 GCA_036380275.1 Gaiellaceae bacterium
GGGCCACCTGTCGAAGCTCAACTACGGCATCCCGCACGTCGCGACGACGCACAGTCTCGAGCCGCTGCGTCCCTGGAAGGAGGAACAGCTCGGCGGCGGCTACCACCTCTCGTCGTTCTGCGAGCGAACCGCGCTCGAGAACGCGGACGCGATCGTCGCCGTATCAGGCGCGATGCGCGAGGACGTGCTCGCGTGCTACCCCGCGATCGACCCGTCGCGCGTGCAGGTGATCCACAACGGCATCGACACCGAGGAGTACAAGCCCGACCCGGGCACCGACGTGCTCGAGCGATACGGCGTCGACCCGTCGACGCCCTACGTCATATTCGTCGGTCGCATCACGCACCAGAAGGGACTCGAGCACCTGCTCGACGCCGGACCGATGCTCGACCCGAACGCGAACCTCGTTCTCTGCGCCGGTGCGCCTGACACGCCGGAGATCGGCGAGCGCGTCCGCTCGCGCATACCACAGCTCGAGCGAACGATCTGGATCGAGGAGATGCTGCCGAAGCCCCAGGTGATCCAGTTGCTCACGCACGCGACGGTGTTCGTTTGCCCGTCGATCTACGAGCCGATGGGGATCGTGAACCTCGAGGCAATGGCTTGCGAGACGGCCGTCGTCGCGAGCCGTGTCGGCGGCATCCCCGAGGTCGTCGCCGAGGGCGAGACCGGCTTCCTCGTCGACCCAGGCAACGCGCCCGACCTCGCCGAGCGTGTGAACGAGCTACTCGGCGACCCCGAGCTGGCTGCGCGCTTCGGCAAGGCGGGCCGCGAGCGCGCCGTCGAGCACTTCTCGTGGCGGACGATCGCCGAGCGGACGGCCGACCTCTACCGGGGCCTCGTCGGCTAGTTCGACGATCAGGTCGACGAGGTTCACGAACGGGTCGAATCCGATCACGTTCGGCGCGTCGGCGACGAAGTTCGAGAGCGCGTTCAGGTCGTAGAAGCACGGCAACCCGTCGCGCTCGTCGACGACATACTCGATCCCGCACACGTCCATGCCGGCTGCGTCGGCGATCCGCTTCGCGTCCGCGACGACGTCGGCCGGCGGGTCGTACGCCTCGATCGGCAGGCCGCGCCCCGAGACGCCGTCGGCGACGCCAGGCACCTCGCAGTAGTCGGCCGGGCAAAGGTTGAAGCTGCCCGGCACGAGCAGGATGCGGATCGCGTACAACAGCTCGCCGCCGAGGATCTCGATTCGAACGACCGATTCGCCCCGGGCAGGGATCCGCTCCTGCATGAGCGCCGTGCCGTCGAGCCCGAGATCGAGCTCGGCGTCCTCGAGCTCCTCGACGCTCTCGAACGACACGATGCCCGCGCCGCTGCCGCCGATGTTCGGCTTCACGAGCACCGGGAAGCGCGGGCCCGCCGCCGCTTCCACAGCCACCGCAGGATCGTTGATCACACGCGTGCGCGGAAAACGAATGCCGAGTCGCGCGAAGAGTGCGCACTGCCGCGCCTTCGACAGCTCGTAGCTGTACGGGCCGTAGCCGTTGAGCACCTTCGCGCTGATCCCGTCGAGGTACGCGAGGTAGTCGAGCGCGTTGAAGATCGCGCTCGCGTTGCCGCGCGTCCATGCCGACGGGCTCATCCGGTTCACGACGAGCGAGTACGGGCTCGAGGGCTCCGAGGGATCGAAAGAGTGTCGTTCCGCGTGGAGCTGCTCGTACGGGATCCCTCGCTGCTCGAGCTCCGCGAAGAGCGGCTCGAACCAGAGTCGATGCTCGTAGAGGATCGCGACGGGACGTTCCACGTGGGGCTGCAAACGTCCGCAGCCGCCTGGTTGTTCCGTGAGAGCCTTTAAGGCTCGTTGATCTCGGCGTGCCGGTCGGCGATGCAGCTCTGCGCCCAGTGCTCGGCAAGCACGACGACGCGGTCGGTGTCGGCACCCTCGGGCAACTCGATCCTCAGCTGATGCACGGACATCTCCGTCTGCGTCGACACCTCGTGCCGCTCCTCGGCGACGATGACGACGCGCCCGAACTGCGGCACGAGCGCTCGCGCGAGGTCGTCGATCTCCGCGGAAGTGACCTTGCGGCCGGCGAAGAGGCCGAAGTTGACGCGCACCTCGCACGGAGGCGGCGACGGCTCGACGGCGAACGCGAGCACGCGGTTGAGATCCAGCATGCGTTCCCCTTCCCCGATGTCGCGCCGGACCTAACGCTCGGCCGGTTCCCAGCGAAAGCGCCAAATAGCGACAATCGCGCCGAACGCGCCCCAGGCGGCGACCACGCCGACGTCGCCCCAGTTGTCCCAGAACTGGTGCCCGTGCAGCATCACGTCGCGGGTCAGCCGGATGAAGTACGTGAGCGGAAGCACATCCGCGATCGCGCGCAGGAACGGCGGAAACGAGTGCGGCGAGAAGAACGAGCCGGAGATAAATACCATCGGCAGGTAGATCGCGTTGACAGTCGCCGACGCTCCCTCGGCGGAGTGGACGATCACCGTCATCGCCAGTCCAAGCGCTGCGAAGGCGGCAGCGCCGAGCAGCAGCGTCAAGACCAGCGAGAACCAGCGCTCGGGCACCGGCACCGAGAAGGCCCCGCGCCCGATTGCGATCAAGCACGCGCAGTTCAACATGAACGCGATCAGCGTGGATACGAGGACCGCGCCGAGGTAGGTCGACGCCGGCAGCGGGGTCCCGCGCACGCGCTTGAGGATCCCGGACTCGCGCCGAATCACGAGGAAGATCGCGAGTCCGGCGAACGCCGTCGAGGCGAGGCCGTAGCCGATCATCCCGGCCTCGAGGAAGTCGGCGCCGCGATCGCCGCCGATCTTGTCGTTGCCGTACTGCGAGCCGATCAACACGAAGAGAAGCAGCGGCAACAGAAACGTGAAGAACGCGAGTTCCTTGCTGCGCCTGTAGAGCTTGAGCTGCCCTCGCAGTTCGTGCATGAACAGCGTCATTCGGTCAGCTCGAGATAGACCTCTTCGAGCGAGGGCCGCCGTACCTCGAGGCCTTCGAGCTCGCGGCCCTGCTCCGCGGCGCGCGTGGTCAGTTCGGCGAGCACGCGGGTCGGCGTCTCCGTGCGCAGGACGACCTCCTTGCCGTTCTCGCGATAGCGGATCTCCGTCGCAGGCGTCCGTGTCAGGTCGGCGGGCGTTCCGGTGGCGACGATGCGGCCTTCGCGCAGCAGGGCGACACGATCGGAGAGTTGCTCCGCCTCGTCCAGGTAGTGCGTCGTCAGCAGGATCGTTTTGCCGAGCTCCCGTAGCGAGCGGATCGTTTGCCACGCGTTCCGTCGCGCTGCGGGATCGAAGCCGGTCGTCGGCTCGTCGAGGAAGATCAGCTCCGGGTCGCCGACGAGCGCGAGCCCGAAATCGAGCCGCCGCCGCTGCCCGCCGGACAGCCTGCGGACGAGCGAGTCGCTCTTCTCCTCGAGACCGACGACGGAA
>DASVFB010000072.1:0-2470 GCA_036380275.1 Gaiellaceae bacterium
AATCTAAGGAGGGGACATGGCTACCACCCAGACGAGCTACGACGTCATCTCGATCGGCGAACGGGCCGCCGAGGGAGAAGACGATCGCGTCTATGTCCGCCTGCGCGCGGACCTGGACATCGGAGCATTCGGCGCCAGCGCTTCGTTCCAGAAGAAGACCGGAGAGCCCGTGATTACCGAGCACGACGAGGTCGGGCCCGCGTCCGACAGGCACGAAGAGCTCTACGTCGTCGTGCAGGGTCGCGCGACGTTCACTGTCGACGGCGACGAGATCGACGCCCCCCAGGGAACGGTCGTCTTCGTCCGCAACCCGGCCGCGAAGCGAAAGGCTGTCGCCGAGACCGACGGCACAATCGTGTTGGCCGTCGGAGGCCGGCGCGGCGAGGCCTACCGTCTCGCCCCCGGGCCGTCGTTGCGCGAGTTCCTCCGCCTGCACGGCGAGAAGGAATACGACGGCGCGATGGCTGTGTGCCGCGAGGCGCTCGAGACGTACCCGGGCAACGCCTTCATCCTCTACAACGTCGCCTGCCTCGAGAACCTCCTCGAGCGGCCGGACGATGCGCTCGCAACGCTCGCCGCCGCCGTCGAGGGGTGGCCTCCGTACAAGGACCTTGCGCGCGAGGACGAGGACTTCGCGTCGCTGCGCGAGGATCCGCGCTTCACGAAGCTAATCGGGGAAGCAGCCTAGGCTGCTAGTGAGAGCAACCGGAGCCGCAACCTGCGGCTCCGGCATCCTCAGGCGACGCGCCCTCGTCCACCTGGAACGAGTGGCCGCAGCCGCACGAGGAGACCGCGTTCGGATTGTTGACCGCAAAGCCTGCTGCCTCGATCGAGTCGACGTAGTCGACCTCCGCGCCCTGGAGATACGGAGCGCTGAAGGGATCGACGACGACGGTTACGCCGTGCTGCTCGAACGTGAGGTCGCCCTCCGCCGCCGCGGTGTCGAAGCCAAGGCCGTACTGGAAACCCGAGCAGCCCCCGCCCTGGATCGCGATCCGCAGCACCTCGACGTCGGGCTCGTCGGCGAGCAGCTGCTTGATCTTGGCCGCCGCCGACTCGGTCAAGGAGAGCAGCGGGAGGGTAGCCGGGCGCTCTTGAATCTCGGTCATCGAACGCATCGTAGCAACGTGCCTAGGCGGTACTCGACCCCCGAGTTTGTAACACACGTCTCGCGCTTGACTATGCGGTTTCTGTCAATCTTCGTTTCGGTCCCCACGGCTGGAGGTTGGACATGCTGGACAACTGGCTCCCGTTTCTCTTCTACGCCAGCTTCGCGCTTCTGATCCCGGCCTCCATGGTGCTCATGAGCTTCGTCTTCGCGCAGAAGCCGGCGCGCCGTCTGCGCGCCCGGACGCTGCCGTTCGAGTCGGGCGTCTCGCGCGGACCCGCGCACACGCGCCGCTTCACCGTGAGCTTCTACCTCACGGCGATGCTGTTCATCCTCTTCGACATCGAGATCGTCTTCCTCTACCCGCTGGCGGTGATCCTCCACCGGCTCGCGTGGTTCGGCTTCGTCGAGCTCTTGTTCTTCATCGCGATCCTCGCGATCGCCTACGTGTACGTCTGGCGCAAGGGGGCGCTCGAGTGGCAGTAGATAAACCGAAGCCGAAGCGGCTTGCCGACTACGGCCTGCACAGCGAGCGCGTGATGTGGATGGGCAACGGGCCTGGAAAGTTCGAGCAGGAGCTGGGCGACCTCGAGAGCCGCCTGGGCATCACAACGCTCGACAAGGCCGTGCGCTGGGCTCAGACGAAGTCGATGTGGCCGGACACGTTCGGCCTCGCGTGCTGCGCGATCGAGATGATGTCGATCGTCTCGGCGCGTTACGACATCGCGCGCTTCGGCATGGAGGCGTTCCGCGCGTCGCCTCGCCAGGCGGACCTGCTGATCGTCTCCGGGCGCGTCGCGCACAAGATGGCGGCGCCGCTTCGCCAGATCTACGACCAGATGCTCGAGCCGAAGTGGGTGATCGCGATGGGCGCCTGCGCGAGCTCGGGCGGAATGTTCAACAACTACACGACCCTGCAAGGCGTCGACAAGATCGTCGCCGTCGACATCTACGTCCCCGGCTGCCCGCCGCGTCCAGAGGCGCTGATGGAAGGAATCCTGCGTCTGCACGAGGCCGTGCAGGCCGGCGTTCCGCCTGCGTTCGAGATCAGGAGCGTCGCATCGTGACGTGGGAGCAAGTCCCCGGGCATGTCAGCGCGAGCGAGGCGCACGGCGAGACGACGCTCGTCGTGGAGCGCGACGCGCTCGTCGAGGCGTGCGAGCACCTGCGCGACGAGCAAGGGTTCAACTTCCTCTCGGACATCACGCCGACCGACTACCTCGGCTGGGGCGACGCCGGCGTCTCCGGTTACATCGGGACGGCGACCGGCCGCGACCTCAACACGCCGATGACGCAGGGATACCAGCGCCTGCCGCAGCCGAAGCCGAAGCGCTTCGCGATGAACTACCACCTGCTCGGGCT
>DASVFB010000073.1:0-12333 GCA_036380275.1 Gaiellaceae bacterium
CTCGTCGACGACATCCGAGCGAAACGTGACGCCGGCCAAAGCCTCGCGCAGATCGCACGCGCGCTGAACGCCACCGGCACACCGACCGCTCACGGCGGCAAGCGGTGGTGGCCCTCGACGGTACGCGCCGTCCTTGACCGCAGCGCGACCTGAGACGCGCAAGTCCTGCCACCGTAGGCGTCGGGCGAGATGACGCTCGCGCAGACGGTCGCCCTTCCCCCGTCGCCCTCAACTGACATCTGCCGACGACCGATAAGGCTTGTGATGGCGGCAGATCCGAAGGAACTCGAAGAGCTGGTCATGGCTGGAGCGGTCGAGAAACTGCTCTCACTTGTGACGCTTGAAGAGGTCGCGAAGGCCTGGTGCAACTACCAGACACGTCCTCATCTGCCAGGTGCGGATGACCTTTGATGAGGAGAGTCATCGAGACCGGCGATTGCCATGACCGCTGGGGGTCCCCCGCGAGGCGCGCAACGCGCTTGGGACTCCAAGGCCGGAGGCTACACGCCCACAGCCGTGAGCGGCTCATTGCGCGAACACGTCGGGCACGTCCTCGTACGCGAACGTGTGCTTAAAGGCGCCGTGAGCCTTCGCGGCATCGCTACCGCGGTACACGGTGCGCGGCACCGAGCCAGTTGCGTGCAGCGTGATCTGGTGCCGGTTGCCGTTGCGCTCCAACTCCCAGACCACGACGCTGCCGCTGTTGGTGCCGGGGATGATGCGCGTGTCGATTTCGACGAGCGTGGTCATGTTCGTCTCTCCTCGTTCGCGGCGACGAGCGCCTCGATTACGACGCGCACCTGACCGACGTACACGTACACGCCGTGCATGAAGCCGTCGGTCTGTGCGAGCTTGTGTGCGGCGGCCTTGACCGTCGCGCCGTCACACGGGATGAGAGTCGCCGTGGGCATTGGTGTTCCTCCTCGGGGTTGATGCAGATTCGGCGCTTCGGGAGTCGAACCCTCGACGCGCGCCGCGGTGAAGCCGGACACGCGCGCCGCCCACCTCGGGTCGCGCCGCTGATGCCCCGTTCACTCCGGGGCCACGAGCCACGCAAGTTCTGACTGGTTTCTCGCCTGGAGTACGCCTTGCCTTTTGGCGATCCCAGTATCTGCCGCGACCCGAAAATCATCCTCGATCGCGTGAAACGAGCGTAGCCACACCCCGGTCGAAACGATGTGACCCATTTAGGTCCATTCCGCCGGGATTGACCGATCGAGTCGGGTGCCCGGACGAGTGCGTCGAGCCGGTCAGCATGGCGGCGTGGGTGCCGTCGAGCAGCGCCCATGGCGGCAGCGGTACGCGCTACCGAGAGGAGCCGCTCATCGTGGGCGTCGAGCTGGTGACAGCGGTCGCCGCTACCGCGTCGAGCGTCTGGAGCCACCGCCCAACCCGAACGCGTTCGGGCACGCGTGGGTGGCGCGGCCTGGTGGTTCGTGACCCATGTGCGGGACATCCGCGCGATGCGCCTGACGGGTACCCCCGCAACGCGTGGCGCGAGCGTGGGACTCCAGATTCGGCGCGCCCGGCTGGCGCTTTTCAAGCGGTTGGCCGTACCCGCCGCGCGGTCGAACGTCGTGCGCGTCGACGCTGTCCACGCCGCAAACGGGCGGGTCGGGTCGATGGCTGATTCGGTTTAGGTGAGCGCCCTCTGAAATGCGATCGTCGGGAACTTATTGTGCTCGAGCTGCTCGAACTCGACGTAGACCTTCTCCGTCAGTCGAGAGGTCAATTCGAGCGGTGCACCGGGTGGGCCATATTCAATGACCAGGTCCACTCGCAGAGATTCGCTGCTTCGCGCATCGTCATCTGGGTCAGCGGTTGAAGCTGGGTAGCGCCGGATTCGACGATTCCCTCAGCCGAACCGACACCATCGAGGTGAAGAGCACCGCCATGAGAGATGTGGCGGCCATCGAACCAAGGACAGCCGACGAGCCTAATGTTGGGTCAGGCGCCAGCGAATCCGTTCCCCGATCGTGTTCCGAAGCGCAAGTGTCGAGCTGTGAGCTAGCCGAGCGGGAGGGTCAACTCGAACCGAGCGCCGCGTTCCGAAGGCACGAGGCGCAGGTCGCCGCCGTGCGCAACCGCATATGCCTTGGCGATCGCCAATCCGATTCCGGTCCCCTCGCCGGCGGTGCCGCGTTCGAAGCGTTCGAACAAACGCGGCCGCAGCGGCTCCGGCACGCCGTCGCCCGCGTCTTCCACTGCGAGCCGGAGATAGCGGTTCCGCTGCTCGCCAGAGACCCGCACCGGCGGCCGGCCGTGGCTCCTCGCGTTCGCGAGCAGGTTCGACACGACGCGCTCGATCACGAGCGGATCGACGACGACGCTGAGGCCCCAGTCGACGTCCACGAGCACTTCGCTGCCGCCTTCCTCCTCGATGAGCTCCTCCACGAGGCGCCGGAGCACGATCGGCTCCGGCCTGACCCGGACCGACCGCGCATCGAGGCGCGAGAGATCGAGCAGTTGCTCGATCAGCCGGCGCATCCGGTCCGACTCCTTCCACGCCGTCTCCTCGAGCGCCGCACGCACCTTCGGCTCGAGCTCGCGCCCGCGCAAAGTCGCAAGCGCACCGTACACCGCCGCCGCCGGCGTACGCAGCTCGTGTGACGCGACCGCGACGAAGTTCAGCTTCAACTCGTCGAGCCACCGTGTCTCCTCGTGCAACCGCGACCTCTCGATCGCGAGCGCGACACGTTCCGCAACGAGCTCGAGCAGCTCCATCTCGTCTGGGGTGAAGGGGTGGTGAACGAGCGTGCCGACATGGAGGACGCCGATGACGGTTTCGCGCACGATCAGCGGCACGCCGAGCAGGGTCTTGATGCCTTTCTGCCGCAGGATCGGGTTGAGCACGTGCGCGTGGTCGACGTCCGGGAGGAGGATCGGTCGGCGCTCGGCGGCGATACGTCCTGCGAAGCCGCCGCCGACGGGGATTCGCACGCCTTGCTCGACCTCCTCTTCGATGCCTACTGCGGCGCGCGCGACTAGCTCGTTGCTGGCCTCATCGAGCAGCAGGATGGCGCAGGTGTCGACGTCGAGGATCGTGTGGATCCGGTCGAGCAGCTCGGCGAGCAGCTCGTCCAGCTCGAGATGCGCAAGGGCTGCGTCGGTGACGGCCTGTACGTGCTCCAGCCGCCGGCGCGCCTTCCGCTCGGCCTCGAACAGACTGGCGTTGGCGATTGCCATCGCTGCTCGCTCGCCCGCGAGCCGGAGGAGCTCGATGTCGTGGTCTTCGAACTCGCGGGGAACGAGCGTGCCGACATGCAGTACGCCGATCATCGTGTCGTGCACGATCAGCGGTACGCCGAGCAGGGTCTTGATGCCTTTCTCGCGCAGGATCGGGTTGAGCACGTGCGCGCGTTCGACGTCCGGGAGGAGGATCGGTCGGCGTTCGGCGGCGATGCGGCCGGCGAAGCCGCCGCCGACGGGGATTCGCACGCCTTGCTCGACTTCTTCCTCGAGCCCGACGGCCGCGCGCGCGACGAGCTCGTCGCTTGCTTCGTCGAGCAGCAGGATGGCGCAGGTGTCGACCTCGAGGATCGAATGGATCCGTTCGAGCAGTTCGGCGAGCAACTCGTCCAGCTCGAGATGCGAGAGTGCCGCGTCGGTGACGGCCTGGAGGCGCGTGAGATACTCGCCGTCGACAGACGCCGCCATGCGTATAGGTTAGGTGTCGCCGTGCATGATCTCGTGGTGGCGACCGTCGGGACGCCCCCGACACGAGGTCTCCCGAGACGATCGCTGAGGGACGTTCTCCCGGTGACCGAACGATGAATCACATCGACACTGCTTCCGCCGCACGGCGGATCGTCGAAGCGAACATGCGCTGGACGAACCCCTCGTAGGGCGCCTTAGGACCGACCAGCGCCCGGCGGAATAAGGGAGCGTGTCAAATACCGCGATACGTGTTGTCGGCCAAGACACTTGCGGGACGAGAAACGAGAAACTGCGTCGCCCAGGCCGAACGGATCACGATTCGGCGGCGAGTTCGGGAGGCTGTGAGCTCGGCGGGTCGGCCCCGCCCGTTAGGGGCGGGGCCGATATCCGTCGCTGTCTAACGGTTTAGCGGCCGTCGTAGTACGTGCCGAGCCTGTCGCGGTAGGCCTGATCCTCGTACATGTCGTCGTCGAACTCTGGGGCGTTCTTGATCTCGTCTTTCATCCGGTCGACGAAGATCGTCTCGCTATCGTGGTCGACGTCGCGCACCACGCCTGCTGGGATCATTACCTTCTTGCCGAAGATCCACGGGCCGGTGTCGACGACGATGCGGGCGCTGCCGACCTGGTTGTTCGCCTTGTCGACTTTGCCGATGTCTCCGTCTCGCGCCTCGACCTTGTAGCCCGTCAAGTCGCCGCTCGTCCAGGTTGTTTCACGGTATGCCCAGATGCCGGTTGTTGTCGGCCTCGTCATCGATGTCCTCCTTTGTTGGATACCTCTGTCGTGACCGCGGCGCCCAGTTCCAAACACACCAGGCTGCGCCAGCCGACAACTCGCTGCATATGAGCAGGGCTCCTACCTCATGGTCAAGCCAGGGGCGTCGGCCATAACCAATGAAGCCCGTGCGTCGTTATTACCGACGTGACGTGGCTGTTGATGATCTGCTGCTCGCTGATCCTGCCGGGATTGCTGACGTTTTGGGAATAGATAAGACAAGGTGCCGACTGCGTGGCTACGCGTTCTGACGACTCGCCACGGCGTGCAGTAACACTGCGCTACGACGGGAACGACGCAGTCGTTACGCCAGTCGCCAACGGGTGGCGCGTCGAGTACGACGGGCGCCTTGTTGAGGACAGGTACCTCGAGTCAGCCATCGGAAAAGCCGTTGGTATCGACCCGAACCAAGCCATCTCGCTCGCAACGCGCCTGCTCGATGACCACCTCGACCATTTCACGGCAGGTGAGGACGGCGCTAGCGGGCGTTCGTGCCAGGCATGGTCGGAACCCGGAGCCAACCGAGCTGCCGTAACGGGAATAGCCGTATTTGCCGTTCTATCTCCGAGTCAACAACGATGGAGGTGAAAGCTTCATGTTCTACGGAGTCGGAGGAATCGTCGTCCTCGTTCTGATCATCCTGCTCGTCCTCTATCTGCTCTGACAGCGGAACGCGATATACCGCGGCGCGGGGCGCTGCCAGTCACATGCATCGGTGCTCCTTTCCGCGGCCGCTCGCCGATGCTGTCCGTCACCTGCAAGCATTCGCCGAGACACGTGATCTTGAACACGATGGACTTGGTCGGCAAGATCGAGCGGGTCGCCGAGGACAACAAGGCCAGGGTCGAGAAGATCCTCGGCCGGCCGATCGCCGACACGAACCTAATCGACCAGCTGCTCGAGCCGAAGGTGAGGTCGTCCCTGGCTGCCGGATTTCGTATGATCGAACGTGTGTTCGTAGAGGATGAGGGGGTTGACTGGCTGGGTGAGCTGAACGCTGAGCAGCGTGTGGCGGCGACGGCGTCGCCGTCGCGGCCGCTGCTGATCCTGGCGGGGGCGGGGACGGGGAAGACGGCGACGTTGTCGGCGCGGGTGGCCTGGTTGATCTCGGAGGGCGTCGCGCCGGAGCGGATTTTGTTGTTGACGTTCACTCGTCGTGCGGCGCGGGAGATGCTGACGCGGACTCGGGCGCTGCTCGAGCGGGCGGGCGTCGCCGCCGCGGGCTCGGTTGTGGGCGGGACGTTCCACTCGGTCGCGTGGCGGCTGGTGCGACTGTACGCGGAGCCGCTGGGGCTGCCGCCCAGGTTGAGTGTGCTCGACGCGAGCGACAGCGCCGACCTGCTGGACGTCGTGCGTCAGGAGCTCGGGTACGCGGAGTCGGGCCGCAGGTTCCCGCGCAAGGGGACGCTCGCGGACATCTATTCGCGCACCGTGAACGCGCAGCGGCCTCTGTCGGAGGTGCTGGTGGAGCAGTTCCCGTGGTGCGAGCCGTACACCGAGGAGATCGGCCAGATCTTCACGCGCTTCGGCCAGCGCAAGCGCGACGCGCAGGCGCTCGACCTGGACGACCTGCTGCTCTACTTGAGGGCGCTCGCCGCGCACGAGAGCGCCGGCCGGAAGCTCGCGGGGATGTTCGACCACGTGCTGGTGGACGAGTACCAGGACGTGAACGCGCTCCAGGTCGACCTCGTGCGCGGGCTGCGGCGCGAGAACCGGGGGCTGAGCGTGGTCGGCGACGACCTGCAGGCGATCTTCGGCTTCCGCGCCGCCTCGGCTGAGCACATCCTCGACTTCGCCAGCGTGTTCCCGGACGCGAGCGTGGTGACGCTGGAGCAGAACTACCGCTCGACGCAGCCGATCCTCGACGCGGCGAACGCGGTCGCGGCGCAGGCGGAGCGATCGCATCCCAAGCGGCTGCGAAGCGTTCGCGGCGAGGGCGGACGGCCCCAGTTGGTGTTCTGCGGCGACGAGGCCGAGGAGGCGAGCCAGGTCGCCGAGCGCGTGCTCGCCGAGCACGAGCGCGGGGTGGCGCTGCGCGAGCAGGCCGTGCTGATGCGCACCGGCCACCACTCGGCGCTGCTCGAGCTCGAGCTCGACCGCCGCCGCGTCCCCTACGTCAAGTACGGCGGCATCCGCTACCTAGAGACGGCGCACGTCAAGGACTTCCTCGCCCTGCTGCGGCTCGTCAACAACCCGGCCGACCAGGTGAGCTGGTTCCGCGTCCTGCAGATGCTCGAGGGAATCGGCCCGCGCGTCGCGCAGCGGATCATCGACGCGCTCTCCGCGGACACCGCGACGCTCCCCGAACAGTGGGCGAGCGCGGCCGCAGTCCCGCCGGCCTCGCGCGTGTACGGCGCCCCGCTGATGACCGCGCTCGCCGCCGCAAGCACCGCGCCGAGCCCGAGCGCACAGGCCGAACTGCTCCGCGACGCGCTCGCGCCGCTGATCCGCAGGCGCTACCCGGACACCGACGCGCGCCTCCGCGACCTCGACCTGCTCGCGGACGCCGCCGCACGATCAACCAGCCTCGAACAATTCACAGCCGAGCTCGCGCTCGACCCGCCCCAGTCCAGCTCTGACCTCGCCGGCCAGCCGAGGCTCGACGAGGACTACCTCGTCCTCAGCACCATCCACTCCGCCAAAGGCCTCGAGTGGCAGACCGTCCACCTGATCCACGCCACCGACGGCAACCTCCCCTCCGACATGGCGCTCACAAGCCGCGACGGACTCGAGGAGGAGCGGCGGCTGCTCTACGTCGCGCTAACCCGCTCACGCCGCGCCCTCAACGTCTACGTCCCCGCCCGCTACTTCCACCAGCCCCACGGCTCCAGCGACGCGAGCGGACTCGGCAACACCTCCCGCTTCCTCACCGACGAGGTGCGGTCGCTCTGCGACATCGTCCACGCGAGCGAACCCGCCGCGGCCCTCGTCGGAGAGCAGATCCACGAGCAAATCAGGGTCGGCGTCGACGCCCTCTGGCACTGATCGACCTCTTGCGCTGACGATGAGCGACGCGCAGCTCGCGCTCGCCGCGCTCGCCGATCTCCGAACCGCCAAGACGTTCTTGATCGAACGCAGTTCATTACGAGGGATCGAGGACGAGGCCTGATACCCGCGCCCGGCGAGCGGCGAGTCTGGGACGCCAAGCCCACTCAGCCGTCGGGAACAAGGGCGGGCGAAGCGGCGATCAAAGTCCGGGCCAGTGGCGCGGAACGAATTCGTCACTGGGAGCTGGCGACTTCGCGAGCCAGTGGCGGTTGGGTCGGAGGCGAGATGGTGTCGGGTCGAACCGCTCGCCGTGGTCGGCGTCGAGCTTGAACTCGAGCCAGACGTGCCCCTCGTTCGCCCAGACGGTGACGTAGCGGCCTTCGCCGGGTCTGCCCCAGGACTCGGCAAGCCGGCCGGATGGCCAGGCTGGCCCCGGCTCGAACGCCCCCGCTCGCTCGAGGATCAGGCTCGTCGCCGCCGAGCAGTCGAGCGGCTCGCCTGGCGCGATCGACTGCAACGGCACGCGGTGCCCGCCCCCGAAGCGGTACGAGCGGCCCTCGCGCGCGAGTTCCTGCGCGGCGCGGTAGACCCGTAGCGGGCCGCGGAGCGCGCCCAGACCCCGCGAGACGCGTTGGCGGATCACCGCCTCCGACGCCCGCGACACGGCAGCGATCTGGCTGTAGTCGCGCTCCTCGAGGACGTGAGCAACGATCGCGGCACGCTGATCAGGCGGAAGGTGGCGCAAGAGTCCGGGGTCGAGTTCTTCCGCTCGTTCGGACGCTGCCGCCGCGACCGGCGACCGCGCATGGTCCGCGGCGAGCGCCTCGAGGGTGCGTCGATCGACGCTCGTGCGCCGACGGAAATCGATCAGCCTGCGCGCCGCGATCGTGTACAGCCACCCGGCCGCGGGCGTCGCGCTTGCGACAAACCGCCGTCGCGCGACGAGCGCGGACGCGAACGTCTCGGCGGCGAGGTCGGCTGCCGTCTGCCGACCGACCCTGCGCGCGAAGTAGGCCTCGACACCGGGGAGATGCCGAACATAGAAAGCGGCAAATCCCTCCGGGTCAGCCGAGGCCAACAGTTGCTCGTCCGTCGGTCGTACGCGCACGCGCTCTTCCTCGTTTCGCGTCCTCTGGACCGTCAGGTCCCGCAAGAGCATGACGGATAAGAGCTCGCTTGAGGAGCCGCGTCTGTGACAGCGGCCGTCCCTGTCACACGCGCGACCACCGCTGCGAGCTAGTGAAGAGAAGAACCGAGGCGGTTGCTGGTGATGAGCGACTGAGCCTACGAAGGAGGAACCATGCTCATGCGTGCGACGATGTTGATTGCGCTCGCTTGCGCGGCCGTCTTCGCGGCACCCGTCGCGCAGGCCAACGGCGACGTCCGCTATTACCTCTCGGTCGGCGACTCCCTGGCGCAGGGCGTCCAACCAGTCGGCGGGCCCTGGTCGCCGTTCGGCTTCCCCGGCTACAACCATGGCTACCCCGACCAGCTGCTGAAGCTCGTCCGCGAACCGACCGAGCATCTGCGGCTGATCAAGCTGGGCTGCGGGGGCGAGACGACCACGACCATGCTCGTCGGTGCGCCCTGGTGCGGCTTCCCGTCGGGCTCGCAGCTGGCGGAGGCGACCGCCTTCCTGCGTGCGCATCGGGGCGAGGTCGCCTTCGTGACGATCGACATCGGCGGCAACGACGTGATCCACTCCGACGGCGGTGGTGTGCCCGCGATCCAGGCGAACCTGCCCCTGATCCTGGTCGAGCTGCGCGCTGCCGCCGGGCCTGGCGTGCCGATCGTCGGCATGAACTACTACAACCCGGGCCTGGTCGAGTGGTTCGCTAACCCGGAGAGCCTGCAGGGCCACATCGACGCCGTTGGCGCCGTCAACGACCTGCTCGAGGCGATCTATGAGGCGGCGGGCGACCCGGTCGCCGACGTCGAGGCGGCCTTCGCCACGACCGACACGACCCTCGTCGACGGCGTCCCTGTGAACGTCGCACACGTGTGCGCGTGGACGTGGATGTGCACACCGCCGCCTCACGGGCCGGACATCCACCCCAACAACTCCGGCCACGCTGCGATCGCGCGCGCGTTCGCGCAGGCGCTGGCCTGAAGCGAAAGGAGCTGACATGAAGACTCGCGGTCTTGTCCTGGCGCTCGCCGTCCTTGCCCTGGGAGCAATCGCGCCCGCGGCGCAGGCGGTCGATCCAGCCGTGGTCGACATTCAGGAGTGCGCTCGCAACGGGGGTCAGGCAACGATCCCGGCCGGCGTGCCGGTCAGCGTGCAGAACTTCGCATTCGTGACGGGCACGCAGGGTTCGATGCAGAACTTTCTGCACAAGCAGCTGACCAGCAAGGGCGTGCTGCGAGGCGGCACGCTGACCATCATCGACGTCACCGACCAGTGGTCGGAGCCGCAGCCGATCGGCCCGAACCCAGCACGAGGATGGATCACGCGGCTACCGAACACCGAACTCGACGCCCTGGCGCCGGGGGAGGTGGTTCAGGTCGGAAGCCTGACCGAGCTCACCGGGCCGATCGAGATCGTGTTCCCGCCCGTCGGGGTCGTCGGCTTCGGCCCGTTTCACGTTCCCGCCGGGGACGGCTTCTTCCAGGGGTGCG
The DNA here is from genome assembly GCA_036380275.1 of Gaiellaceae bacterium. Taxonomy (GTDB): domain Bacteria; phylum Actinomycetota; class Thermoleophilia; order Gaiellales; family Gaiellaceae; genus DASVFB01. Next base: position 10,039 of record DASVFB010000073.1, read on the forward strand.
CGATCACGGCCCAGTAGACGGGGCGACGAAGAGCGGGCCTGCCCCGCGGGCCCGCTCTTCTGGGGCTCGTAGGGGATGAGTGGGTCTACGTCGACGCCCCCGAGCGGGAAGAGCTCGGCACCAAGCTCGCGAAGCTCCTCGCGCACCCTTGGCCGGCCCGTTCGATATGGAAACGGCAAGAGCTCGAGCAGATGCACACGGCCGAGTTGGAGAGGCTTGTCGCCAGGGGCCCCGGAAGACCCAACCAGGCCTGCGCACGGCAGGTCTCTACGACACGTTTCACTGCGTTGTCCGCTGTGGCGAGATTCTGTGCACGCACCAGTGCACGCACGCGGCGCGCATTTCCGGCGTTCCTGTCCCGAGTGACTCGCGTGGTTGAGCGAAGTGGGCTCCGCTCTGCGAGCTCTTATGCCCCCGGCCGGAATCGAACCAGCGCACGCGGTTTAGGAAACCGCTGCTCTATCCACTGAGCTACGGGGGCGCCGGCACATTGTGCCGCGGGGCTGGGTCACGAGCGCCGCCGCTCGCGGCCCCGTAGCATCGGCGCGTGGACACGACGTTCTGGCACCCGTTCGCGAACATGGCCCGCGTCCGCGAGCACGCACTCACGATCGTGCGCGGCGAGGGCGCCGTCGTCTGGGACGACACCGGTCGCGAGTACATCGACGCGACCGGCGCGCTCTGGTTCTGCAACGTCGGGCACGGCCGCGCCGAGCTCGCTGAGGCGGCCGCTCGGCAGATGCGCTCGCTCGCGTCGTACCACACGTTCGGCGTGTTCACGAATCCGCAGGCCGAAGAGCTTGCCGGGCGCATCGCGTCACTCGCTCCGGTCGAGGACGCGAAGGTATTTCTCACGCCAGGCGGCGGTTCTGACTCGATCGACACGGCCGGCAAGCTCGCGCGCGCGTTCTGGCACGTCCAGGGCCGCTCCGAGAAGCAGACAATCGTCGCGCGCAGCCTCGCCTACCACGGCGTCAACGCGTACGGCACCTCGCTCGGCGGCATTCCCGCGAACGCAGCCGCCTTCGGCCGGCTCGTCGCGGACGTCGAGCAGGTGGCCTGGGACGACGCCGAGGCGCTGGCAAATGCGATCGAACGGCTCGGGGCGGACAGCGTCGCGGCGTTCATCTGCGAGCCCGTTGTCGGCGCCGGCGGGGTGCTGCCGCCGCCACCGGGCTACCTCGAACGCGTCGAGGACATCTGCCGCGCCAACGACGTGCTGCTGATCGCCGACGAAGTGATCACCGGCTTCGGCCGCCTCGGCGAATGGTTCGGTAGCGATCGCTTCGGGTTTCACCCGGACCTCGTCACCGTCGCGAAGGGTCTCACCTCCGGATACGCGCCGCTCGGTGCCGTGATCGCAGCGGGTCACATCGCGGAGCCCTTCTGGCGCTGCGGAACCGAAGAGATCTTCCGCCACGGCTATACGTATTCGGGACATGCGGCGAGTTGCGCGGTCGCGCTCGCGAATCTGGACGTCATCGAACGCGAGCGGCTCGTCGAGCGCGTCCGCGGGCTCGAACCCGTGCTCGAGACGGCGTTGCGTCCGCTCGCGGCACACGAGCTGGTCGGGGAAGTGCGGACGATCGGCCTCCTCGGCGCAGTCGAGCTCAGCGGCGACGTCCTCGCCGACCGGCCCGAGCTGACCGACCGTGTCGCGGAGGAGGCTCTGCGGCGAGGCGTGATCGTTCGCGCACTGCGCGGCGCCGCGCTCCAGATCTCGCCGCCCTTTGTCGTGTCGGAGGACCAGCTCACCACGCTTGCGCCGACCCTGCGCGAGAGTCTGGACGCGGCCGTCTGAACCGACCATGAAAGCGCCTTGAGAAGTTCCTGAGAGCTCGACTTACGAAAGCCGCCGAACAAACAGCCGCGACAGCCACGAACGGTCGTGCGGCTGTGTCGCTCGCCACTCGTCGTACGTCAGCATCTCGCCTGCGCGGCGGGCACGAGCGACGCACTCCGTGTGAGCGTGCCGCCGACGGCCGCTCTCGCCTTCCGGCGTGATCAACAGGTGCTCGCTCATCGCGTGGAGCAGCTGCTCGCAGAGCGGGCAGCGATAGGTGGCCGGCTTCAGAGTTGAGGCGGCACGAATCGCCCACCAGCGTGCGTCTCCCGGCGGAGCCATGCACCGATTGTGAGCTAACCTGCCGCCCCATCGAGCCCCGGGTCTCACTGCTGACGCGCGAATATCCTCCCGAGGTCTACGGCGGGGCCGGGGTGCACGTCGAGTACCTCGCGCGCGAGCTGCGCGACCTCGTCGACCTGACCGTGCACTGCTTCGGCGCCGACCGGCCC
>DASVFB010000074.1:0-3279 GCA_036380275.1 Gaiellaceae bacterium
CACGCGCTGGAGGGTCGTCATGGGATCGAGACCTCGTCGACGCGGCTCGCCCGTGTGCGTTCGGCGACGTATCGCGGCAGCAGCCGCAATGCATCTAGATCCGTCGCTGCCTCGACGATCCACCAGATCTCGTGGCCGCCGGCAAGGCACGACGCGACTGTCGTCCGGCGCCGAAGCGAGCTCGTGTGGCCCCTGAACGACGCGTAGACGACGCCGCACTCATGCGGCTCATGCTGGTGTTGAAGCAGAAAACGGAACATGGAGTCATTCTCGCGCCGAAAGCGGTTTCGGACATCAGGCGGCACCCTGATCCCGCACCCTGATTTCTCGTTTCTCCAGCCCTGACGTATCCTCGACGTAGAGGGAGGCGCACGTGGGCGTGATCGCTGAGCGGATCGTTGGCCGTGCCGCGGAGCTCGAGGCAGTCGATCGAGGCTTGGCGCAACTCAGGGACGGCCGCCCTGCATTGCTCGAGGTCGTCGGCGAGCCCGGCATCGGGAAGACTCGCCTCCTGGCTGAGCTTGGCGCTCGCGCCGACGCGCTCGGGCACCTCGTGCTCAGCGGCTCCGCGTCCGAGCTCGAGCGAGACCTGCCGTTCTCCGTGTTCGTGGATGCGCTCGACGAGTACGTCGAAAGCCTCGAGCCGGGCGTGATCGATCGTTTGTCCGGCGAGACCCTGGGCGAGCTCGCGACGGTTCTTCCTTCACTGTCGGATCACGGCCTCGCCCAGAGAGCTGCGGTTCAACAGGAACGCTTCCGGAGCCACCGAGCCGTGCGAGAGCTTCTCGACCTGCTCGCTACGCCGCAACCGCTCGTCCTCCTGCTGGACGACCTGCACTGGTCTGACCCCGGCTCGATCGAGCTGTTGAGCGCTCTTTTGCGCCGGCCTTCGTCCGGCGCAGTGCTGCTCGCGTTCGCGTTGCGGCCGCGTCAGGTCCCGGAACGGCTGCTCTCGCCGCGCGAGCGCGCGCATCGAAGCGGCACGCTCACTCGGCTGGAGCTCGAAGCGCTGACGCGCGCGGAAGCCGGCGAGCTTCTACGCGCGCCTGAGGAGACATGGCTCACTAGCCTGTATGAGGAGAGCGGCGGCAACCCGTTTTATCTCCAGCAGCTGGCACGCCGGGGTCGGCAAGGTGGCCGGGCGGGCGGCCGAGACCTCGCGCTCGGCGGCGTCGACGTCCCGTCTGCCGTCGCCGCGGCGCTCGGCGAAGAGCTGGCACTTCTCTCCGACGCGGCGAGGCGTGGGCTCGACGCTGCCGCGGTTGCAGGTGACCCGTTCGAGTCGGAGTTGGCTGCGGCCGCAGCAGAGGTCACGGACGTCGAGCTGCTCGCGATGCTCGACGAGTTGCTTGCGCTCGACCTGACTCGGCCGACGGACGTGCCTCGGAGGTTCCGCTTCCGCCATCCGCTCGTGCGGCGTGTCGTGTACGAGTCGACTCCCGCGGGATGGAGAATCGGCGCGCACGAGCGCTGCGCCCAGGCACTTGCCGCGCGCGGCGCGCCTCCCGCGATGCGGGCACACCACGTCGAGTGGTCCGCGCGGCACGGAGACCTCGACGCGGTGGCGACGCTTCGTGAGGCCGGCGAGGCCGCGCAGCAGCGCACGCCGGAGAGCGCAGCGCGCTGGTTCGGTGCCGCCCTTCGGCTGCTCCCGAGCACGAGCTCGTCGGACGATCGCGTCGAGCTGCTCCTCGCACAGGCCGGAGCGCTCGCTGCGGCGGGACGCTTTGCGGAGAGCCACTCGGCGCTCGTCGACACGATGAAAATCCTGCCGTCCGACGCCACGGTGATGCGGGCGCGGCTCACGGCGCGGTGCGCACGTCTCGAGCATCTCCTGCTGCGGCGCGTCGAAGCGCGCATACGGCTCGAGCGCGCCTTGGCCGAGGTCCACGATCGCGACTCGCCCGAGGCGGTGTCGCTCATGCTGGCGCTCGCGGTCGAAGGCTATTACGACATGGAGCCCGAGGCCCTGTACACGTGGGCAGGCCGCGCGCTCGACGCGAAGAACCTTGCGCCGGTAGGCCTCCGCGCGGAGGCGCTCGCGCTTCGAGCGAACGGGGCAGTGCTCCTGGGTCGTGGGGCGGAGGCCGTCGCTCTACTCGACGAGGCCGAGGCCTTGGTCGACGGTCTCGAGGATCACGAGCTCGAGTCGCATCTCGATGCGCTGGCGCATGTCGGAACCGCGGAGTTCTACTTTCCGCGCTTCGCGGCCGCCGTGGAACACGTCGAGCGGGCGCTGAGGATTGGGCGCGCGACGGGTCAAGCAGACCTGTTCCCCAGCCTCTACCCGGTGCTAGCTACGGCGCTCGGAAGGCTTGGCCGCATCACGGAGGCGATCGACGTGGCCGACACGGCGCTCGAGGTTGCACGGCTGCACGACAACACCCATCAGGTCGCGTGGGGGCTCGTCAACCGATCGAATATCGCGCTCGTCGCAGGCGATCTCGACTTCGCTCTTTCCGGCTCCGAGGAAGCCATGGAGCTGGCTAAGAAGCTCGACGGCGCCTTGATCTCGGTCGCGTCGGCCTACGCCCGCGGACGCGCGCTCTTCGCGGCCGGTGACGGAGCGGCAGCAGCGGAGCTGCTGGAGCGCGCAGCGGGAGGACCGTCGCTCCCGCGGCAGCCGGTTACATCGCGTATTCCCAGCCTGCAGATTCTCGCGCGCTGCTACCTGAGCGTCGGTCGGACGGCGGATGCAGAGCGCGCTGTGCGCGGCGCTGCGGAGCTGGCCGAACAGATTGGCCTGCCTCTCGCCGTCGCCTACAGCGACGTTGCAAGCGCATACGTAGCACTCGAGCTGGGGGACTACGGGGAAGCAGTCAGTTTGGCGCTCGGGGCGGTTGCAACGTTTGACAGCCTGGACGACGTCTACAGCGCTACCACAACCCGTGCCCTCGCGGGACGTGCTCTTGCAGCGGACGGCCGGCGGGACGACGCAGCCCGCGAGCTCGCGCGCGCCGCTGCGATCTTCGAGTCATGGGGAGCCCTCCGGTATCGGGATGAGGCTGAGCGCGAGCTGCGGAAGCTCGGACGCCGCCTCCATCGTCGAACTGCGCCCGGTGAGGGCGACGGTCTCGGCTCTCTCACGAAGCGAGAGCTGGAGGTGGCAACGCTGGTGAGTCACGGAAAGTCGAACCCCGAGATCGCGGCGGAGTTGTTCCTCAGTCACAAGACCGTGGAGTCACACATCCGTAACATCTTCCGCAAGCTGGACGTGTCGTCCCGGATCCACGTAGCGCGGGCCGTCGATCGTGCGTCTCTCGAAGAAGCAGAACCGAT
>DASVFB010000075.1:0-8616 GCA_036380275.1 Gaiellaceae bacterium
CCCTTCGGGATCACGCCTTGACGGCGCCGGCCGTCAGGCCGAAGGCGATCTTCCGCTGCACGAGCACGAAAAAGATGATGACCGGAATCGCGATCAGCGTCGCGCCGGCCATCAACGCGCCGTAGTCCGTGTGCTTGCTCGAACCGAGGAAGTAGGAGAGCCACACGGTGGCGGTCTGCTTCGACTGGTCGTTGAGCAGGACGCGTGCGAAGATGTACTCGTTCCAGCACGTGATGAACGCAAAGACGGATGTCGCGACGAGGCCAGGCGCGATCAAAGGCAACAGGATCTTGATGAACGCGCCGGGGCGGCTGTTGCCGTCGACGAGCGCGGCTTCCTCGAGCTCGCGTGGAATGCTACGGATGAATCCGCTGAGCATCCAGATCGAGAACGGCAGAACGAACGTCATGTACGTGATGATCACGCCGCTCAGCACGTTCACTTGGTGGTATTTCGCGAGCACGACGTAGAGCGGGATGATCAAGCCCGCCTGCGGCAGCATCTGGATTCCGATCACGAGCACGAGAAAGAGTGCGCGTCCCGCGAAGCGGTACTTCGCGAGCGCGACGGCGGCGAAGAGCGCGAGCACCATCGAGATCGCGACGGTGACCGACACGATGATGACGCTGTTCTTCACGTCCTGCCAGAAGTACGGTTGATGCATCGCGTTGCCGAAGTGCGCGGTCGTCGGGTGCAGCGGCACCCAGGTCGGCTTCGCGGCGATGATCTCGGAGTCCGGCTTGAAAGCCGTCGTGATCATCCAGTAGACGGGGAACACGAGCACGATGAACAGCGCGATGCCGACGGCGTTCCACCCGGCGTTACGCATGCGGCGCGAGCGCTTCACGTTGCCTCTCCGAGCTTCACCATCTTGCGCACATAGAAGACGCTCAGCACCGCGACGATCAGGAGCATCACGATCGAGATCGCCGCGCCCCGGCCGAAGTCGGTCTTCAGGTACCCCTCCTCGAAGAGGTAGATGCCCATGAGGTAGTTGCCGGAGTGCAGCTTCGACTGGCCGATCAGCAGGAACGGCTGCGTGAAGACGCCGAAGTCCCAGATGATCGAGAGGCTGACCAGGATCAGCAGAATCGGCTTGATGATCGGCAACGTGACGTCGCGAAACACGCGCCACGACCCGGCTCCGTCGATCGACGCCGCCTCGACCAGGTCACCCGGGACCTGGGTCAGCCCGGCGTACAGGGTGATCGCGACGAACGGCAGCGCTCCCCAGACGATCAGCGTCGTGACGAGCGCGAGTTGCTGGAACGTCGTCGCGTACCAGTCGTGCTGGTTGAAGTCGCCGAGGTGGAACTGGGTCAAGATGTAGTTGACGATCCCGTTGTCGAAGTTCGTCATCCAGTACCAGACCTGCACGGCGACGACGATCGGCATCGCCCACACGAGCACGAGGCCGGAAGTGAGCAGGATGCGCACGGCGCCGCCCACGCGGGCAAGCAGCAGCGCGACCAGCAGGCCCAGCCCGATCGTCAGCGTCACGTTTGCGGCCGTGAAGACGATCGTCCGCAGCAGCGTGTGCCAGAACACCGGGTCGTGCAGGATCGAGCCGTAGTTCGAAAGGCCCGCCGGCTTGCCCTTGTGCTGGATCAGCTCGAACAGGCCGTAGTGCTCCGTCGAAAGCCGGACGAGCCGGTAGATCGGGTAGCCGAGGACGGCGCCGACCGTGATGAGCACCGGCAGGATCAGCCAGTACGGCACCGACGCGCGAAACGCGCGCCGCCACGTCAGCGCGCGACGCCGCCGAGACCACTTGTGTGTGGCCCCGGCGGCGATCGCGTCGCTGTCGGTCAACGTCTAGCCGTTGAGGACGGAAGCGATGTTGTCGCTCGCCGACCGCGCGGCCTGCTGAATCGTCAGCTTGCCGGTCAGGATCTGCGCGAGCATGTTGCGGAGGATGTTGCCGTTCTCGACGTCGACCCAGTGCTTGGCTGTCGGGACGAACCAGCTGCGCTGTGCCGCCCGCTCGTTCACCGAGGTGCCGAGCAAGTTTGTCGCGTTGGGAATGTTGCCCTTCGCCTGGAGCACCTTCTCGGATGTCGTATCCGTGAAGGCCTTGATCCAGTCGGCGGCCTCGTCCTTGTTCGAGCTCGATACCGGCACGGCGAGATCGGAGCCGCCGAGGAAGCCGGGCATCGACTGCCCCTTGACGTGGCCGGGCATGACGAACTGCGCGGTCATCGGCTTGAAAGTGTTGCCGACGCAGCAGCTGAACCAGCTCGGTCCGATCATCGACGCCGCGCCGCCCTTGGCGTAGACGTCGTACGGGTTCGGCTTCGTCTCGATCGTCGTCTTGCTCGCACGCGAGGCGGCGAGGAAGAAGTTCTTGAACGCGGTGAGACCCGCGATCGCCGGCTTGCGGTTGAGCGTGCCGATCCACTTGCCGTTCGAGAACGTTGCGATCCGTCCGCCGTAGTCGTAGACGAAGCCCATCCCGACGTACCAGTCCGTACCCGCGATGTAGACCGGGGAGAAGGTCTTGGACTTGTTCTTCGCTGCGAGCTTTTTCGCGTCGGCGGTGTACTGGGCCAGCGAGCTCGGCGTCTTCTTGATCCCGGCCTTCTTGAAGAGGTCGGTGCGGTACGTGACAACGCGCGAGCCCGCGTAGTAGGGCACCCCGTAGGTCTTGCCGTTGAACACGCCCGAAGCCGCGAGGCCCTTCAGCCAGTTCGCCGAGTTCGCGAACGAGGCCTTCTTCGCGGACAGGTCCGCGAACGCGCCGGCAGCCATGTACTTCGTCATCTCCGTATTGCCCATCTCGATGACGTCGGGAGCAGTGTTCGCCGCGAGCGTCGCGTCGAACTTCTGCAGATGGTCGGGCCAGTTCTGGTACTGCACGGTGACGTTCCAGCCGGGATGCGCCTGCTTGAACTGCGCGGTTGCGCCGGCGACCGCTTCGGGCCACCCGGACTGCGCGTCGACCTGGAGCCACACGGTGAGGTTGTTGGCGGCGCGCTCCTTCGGCGCGTTGACACTCGCGCCTGCCGTCGAGGCCGCCACCGCGAGCGTGACCACGACGACCGCGAGCTTGACGGTCAGTCTCATTCTTCGCCCTCCAAACGGTGTTGGACGGCCTCTGTTCGCTCCGGTGACGTGGCCTGGGAGCGTCCGGCCGATCCAGATTGGTTTATACCACTTGGCCACCGCGTGGAGCCTGTCACATTCGCCAACCAGTTGTCAAGACCACTTTCGCCGAGTGCCGACGCGGCCGGCTGGAGCGTCGCGCCGGATGACGTGAGCCCAGGGCCGCTGAGCTCGGTGACGAGCCGGTAGCGGTCGCCGCGGTAGATCGACCGGACGTATTCGACGGTCTCGCGCGCGCTCGAGCGCGTAATCCGCTCGAACTGAAAGGCGGGCGAGTGGAGCGGCACACCGAGGAGTGAGGACTCCTCCTCGTTCGTCACGGTCGGTTCCACGGTCTGGATGCCGCTGACGACGTTGATCCGGTAGCGATTCTGCAGGAGCTCGTAGAACGAGCCGGACTCGAGGTCGGCAGCAGTGAGGTTCGGCACCAGCGTCGCGCGGACGTGCAGATCCTCGATCGCCATCGTCTCGCGGTCCGCGAGCCTGAGCCTTTTTACGACGACGACCAGCTCCGAGGGCGAGACGTGCAGCAGGCGGCCGAGCCGGGCGCCCGCGCTGACCGTGTTGAGCTCGAGCGTCCGGCTCGCGGGCACGAGACCGCGCCTGCGCATGTCGTCGGTGAACGACGTCATCGTCAGCTCCTGGGCGATCTTCGGCTCGCTCACGAACGTGCCGGCGCCGCGCTTCCGGACGAGATAGCCCTCGCGGACGAGCTCGTCGAGCGCGGCCCGAACGGTCAGGCGGGACATGCCGAGGTCGACAGTCAGCTTGCGCTCAGAAGGAATCGCCTCGCCGACGCCGAGCCGGTCGATCAGGTCGAGGACCTGCGCCCTCGCCTCGCTCTGCTTGGTCATCGGAGGGCGACCTCCGCGACGCGCTCGTCGTCGTTCGCCTGCGAGGCGGCGTGCAGGCTCGCGCCTGTCTCGGGGTCGAAAAAGTGGAAGCGTGCCGGGTCGACCGCGAGCGTCAGGCGCCCGCCGGCCCTCGCGTGCGTGCGGGGATCGACCCTGGCAGTGAAGAGCGACTGCTCGTCGGCGAGGAGCTTTGCGTCCTCTCCCTGCGCCTGAAGCGACTCGGCGCTGATCCGCGGTGCGCGGACCGGGAAGAGCAAGTGGGCGTCCGAGCCGAGCTCCTCGATGACGGTCAGCTCGACGTCGATCGTCGGCTGCCCGGGCTGCGCGAAGGCGAGATCCTCGAAGGCTTCGGGGCGGATGCCGAGGACGACGCGGTCGTGCGCGGGCCGCGGACGCGACCGGTCGAGCGGCACGCGGTACTGGCCGAAGGCGACTGCGTCCCCGTCGATCGTCGCCTCGACGAGGTTCATCGCCGGCGAACCGATGAACGCGGCGACGAAGAGGTCTCGAGGCTCGGCGTAGAGCCGTTGCGGCGTGTCGACCTGCAGGATGCGACCGTCGTGCATCACGGCGACGCGCTGGCCGAGGGTCATCGCCTCGATCTGGTCGTGCGTGACGTAGAGCGTCGTGACGCCGAGCCGGTCGTGAAGCTGCGCCAGCGACGCGCGCATCCCGACCCTGAGCTTCGCGTCCAGGTTCGACAGGGGCTCATCCATCAGGAAAGCCTGCGGCTCGCGCGCGATTGCCCGGCCCATCGCGACGCGCTGGCGCTGGCCGCCTGAGAGGTGCGCCGGCCGCCGGTCGAGCAGGTCGACGAGCCCGAGCAGCTCCGCCACCTCGTTCACACGGCGCTCGATCTGCTCCTTCGGCGTGCGGCGAACCTTCAGGCCGTAGCCGAGGTTCTGGCGGACGGTCATGTGCGGGTAGAGCGCGTAGGTCTGAAAGACCATTGCGATGTCGCGGTGTCGCGGCTCCAGGTCGGTCACGTCGCGGTCGCCGATCGAGATGCTCCCGTCGGTCGCCTCCTCGAGCCCCGCCACGATGCGCAGGAGCGTCGACTTCCCGCAGCCTGATGGGCCGACGAGGACGAGGAACTCCCCGTCGGCGATCTCGAGCGACACGTTGTCGAGTGCGGTGACGTCTCCGGCGAAGCGTTTCGTGAGATTGGTCAGTGCAATTGCCGCCACCGCGCCGATGGTATAGCCCACACATCGGAAAGACAAGCCGGTGGAATCAGGATTTTCACAAAATGGTATTGACCAGCTTCCACCCGTAGGCATACACTCGGTCGATGGATCGTGACGAGTTCGTCACCGAGACCCGCGCCCCGCAGCACGCCGACCTCGACCTGCGCTCCACGCGCGAGCTGATCGAGCTGATGAACGGCGAGGACTCGAGCGTCCCGGCCGCCGTCGCCGGCGAGACCGAGGAGATCGCTGCGGTCGTCGATGAGCTCGTCGAACGGCTGGGCCGAGGCGGCCGCCTGATTCTGGTCGGCGCAGGCTCGTCCGGCCGGCTCGCACAGGCGGAGGCTGCCGAGTGCGAAGCGACCTTTTCCACGCCGCCCGGTCAGGTCGTCGCAGTCGTCGCGGGCGCAGACGCTGACAGCTCACTCGCGCGTGAGGCCGCCGAGGACGATGAGGACGCAGGGCGCCGCGCGCTCGCATCGCTCCGGGTGACGCGGGACGACGCGGTCGTGCTGGTGAGCGCCGGCGGGCGCTCGCCGTTCGTGCTCGGCGCAGCAGGGGCAGCCGGGGCTGCAGGCGCGTTCACCGCCTGCGTCGTCTCCGTACCCGAGTCGGAGCTCGCGGAGTACTCCGACGTGACGATCTCCGCCGTGGTCGGCCCCGAGATCCTCGCGGGCTCGACGCGGCTCAAGGCCGGCACCGCGCAGAAGCTCGTCCTCAACACGCTTTCGACGGTGACCATGATCCGGCTCGGCAAGACGTACGCCGGCTTGATGGTTGATGTAGTGCCCGCGAACGAGAAGCTTCAGGCGCGCGTTCGGCGCATCGTCGCCGAGGCGACCGGTGCCTCCGACGACGACGTCGAGCGCGCCCTCGTCGACGCAGGCGGCGAGGCAAAGGTGGCGATCGTTTCGCTCCTCGCGGACGTCGACGCGCAGACTGCGCGGTCGCGTTTGGCGGCGGCCGGCGGCAACGTGAGACTGGCGCTCGTCGGATGAGGCTCGGCGTCGAGACCGCCCTCGTCGGCGGCCGACTCGTCCCCGGAGACGTGGAGATCGCCGACGGCCGCGTCGCCGGAGTCGGGCTGAGCAGCTCGAACGGCCGCGGCATCGCGGTCCCCGGCTTCGTCGACGTGCAGGTCAACGGTTTCGGCGGTGTCGACTTCCTCGAGACGGACGGCGACGGATACCGCCAGGCAGGCGAGGCGCTGCTCGAGACAGGCGTGACGTCGTTCCTGCCGACCCTGATCACGGCCCCCGAGTCGGAATTGCTCGCGGCGCTCGCCGAGGTGCCGCGCGGGTCGGTCGGGCCGCGGATCCTCGGCGTGCACCTCGAGGGTCCGTTTCTCGCCGCCCGTCGGCTCGGCACGCACAGGGCGCACGGCCGCCGCGATCCCGACCACGCGCTGCTCGAGCGGTTGCTCGCGGCTGGACCGGTGCGGATGATGACGCTGGCCCCTGAGCTGCCCGGCGCGCTGGAGTTGATCGACGATCTCGTCGCGCGCGGTGTCACCGTCTCGTGCGGGCACAGCGACGCGACGGCGGAGCAGGCGACCGCGGCGTTCGACCGAGGCGCCCGCATGGTCACGCACCTCTTCAACGCGATGCGGCCGTTCAATCACCGCGAGCCCGGGATCGTGGGAGCCGCGCTCGTGCGCGACGACGTCTTCGTAGAGATCATCCTCGACGGGATCCATCTCGCAGCCGCGACGACAGCGCTCGTCTGGCGCGCAGCCGCCGGACGTGTCGCGCTCATCACGGACGCCGTGGCGGCCGCGAGCGGCAACGGCGGCGCATACAGCCTCGGCAGCGTCGAGCTGCTGGTGCAGGACGGCGCGGTGCGCGCACCCGAGGGGATGCTTGCCGGCAGCCTGCTGACGATGATCGATGCGGTGCGTAACCTGCACGCGCTCGGCGTCTCGCTCGAGGACGCGCTAAGTGCCGCGTCGACGGTTCCGGCGCGCGCGCTCGGGCTTACGAATGTCGGGCGACTCGACGTCGGCCTTCCTGCAGACGTCGTCGTCCTCAACGACGGTCTCGAGATCGAAAGCGTCTTCGTCGGAGGAGAAGCGCGTGTCGTTGCCTGAGCCCGTGGACAGCTACGAGCCCGGAACGGCTTTCCGCGCCGAGATCCGCGAGCAGCCGCAGGCATTGCGGCGGCTGCTCGAGCACGACGCCGAGTTCGCCCGGATCGCGCAGACGATGCGCGAGCGCGGGCCGCTCGTGCGCATCGTCGGTCACGGCTCGTCCGACAACGCCGCGACCTACGGCGTCTACGCGTTCGGCGTCCTCGCCGGCCGCACCGCGTTGCGTGACTCGATCGCCCTCACCGTCTACTACGACGCCGCGTTCGACCTGACCGGATCGACGGTGCTCGGGTTGTCGCAGTCGGGTCAGACGCCGGACGTCGTGGAGTACCTCGAGCGGGCGCGGCGTCGCGGAGCGTTCACGGTCGCCGTGACGAACGATCCCGCTTCCGAGCTCGCCCAGGTCGCCGAGGCCGTGCTTCCGCTCGAGGCCGGGCCGGAGCTCGCGGTCGCCGCGACGAAGACCTACCTCAACCAACTCGCCGCGCTCGCGCTGCTCGCCGCCCACGTCGGCGAGAACGGGCGCAAGGTCACCGGCGGCGTGAGGAGCGTGTCCGAGCAGCTCGAAGAGGCTCTGCCGGCGCTCGAAGCGCAGGCGCAGGCACTCGCGGTTCCCTTCGCCTACGTCGGCCGTATGTTCGTGATCGGCCGCGGGCCCGAGTTCGCGACGGCGCGCGAAACGGCGCTGAAGCTGCTGGAGACGTGTCGGACCGCCGCTTCGCCGCTCACGGCGACAGATCTCGTGCACGGCCCGGTCGCGGTGCTCGACCCCCTCTTCCCCGTGTGGACGATCGCATCGCGTGACCAGACGCTCGCCGCGGTCCGCGAAGCGTCCCAACGCGTCCGCGAGTTCGGCTCCACGATCGTTGCCTGCGGAAACGCAGCCGACGCGATCGACGGAGCGGACTACCGGCTGTCGGTTCCCGTCCCGGAGATTCCGCTCCTCTCGCCGCTCCTCTCGGTCGTGCCCGGCCAGCTCTTCGCCGCGGCGCTGGCTCGCGGTAGGGGATTCGACCCCGATCGGCCGCGCGGCCTGTCGAAGGTCACGCTCGCGCAGTAGCGCGCGTCATTCCCAGGCGAAGTAGCCGTCAACCCCCCACTTGGGGGATAGATCAACCGATTCGGAGTGGCCATGCTGGGCCCGTCAGCGAGAGGACCCACTGCGGCGGGTCAGCTCCAACCGCAATCCAGGAGACGTTGTGCCCGGCAGCCAGGAAGAGACCTCGATTCTGCTCATGTGGCTCAACCTGCTCGGCTGGCAGGTCGAGGTCGAGCCCGATGGTGAGGATCTCGTGGGGGTGGCCCGCCACTTCGCGGCGGACGGCAGCATGTACCGCGTCGGGGGCTGCGCGACGACGCGAGACGAGCTCGCGTTCCAGCTCTTCGA
>DASVFB010000076.1:0-5555 GCA_036380275.1 Gaiellaceae bacterium
GACAGCACGTCCTCGATCGGTCCCCGTTCGACGATCTGGCCGGCGTACATGACGAGGATGTCGTCGGCGACATAGCGCGCGCTCGCGAGATCGTGCGTGACATAGAGAAAGGCGATCCCGCGCTCCTCTTTGAGCCGCAGCATGAGGTTCAGGATCCCGATCCGGATCGAGACGTCGAGCATGCTGATCGGCTCGTCGGCGAGGACGACCTTCGGCTCGACGGCGAGTGCGCGTGCGATCGCTACGCGCTGCCGCTGCCCGCCCGAGAGCTCGTGCGGGTATTTCGCCGCGATCTCACGCGGCGGAACGAGCCCGACCGTGTGCAGCAGCTCGTAGATCCGCTCCTCGACCTCCGAGGACGGGACGATGTTGTGGATCCGGAGCGGTCGCTCGATGTGGTGACGAATCGTCTTCACGGGGTTCAGGGACGCGAACGGGTCCTGGAAGATCATCTGCACCTGTGAGCGGTAGCGAAGAACATCCCGTCGACGCCGCACGCGCGAGACGTCCCCACCGTCGAAGATGACGGCACCGTCGCTGGCGTCGTACAGACGGGCGAGCAGGCGCGCAACGGTTGTCTTCCCACTCCCGCTCTCGCCGACGAGCGCGGTGATCTTCCCCGGGTGCAACTCGAACGAGACGTCGTCGACGGCGTGCACGTGCTCGCGTCGCAGCGTGTTGCCGACGGCGAATCGCTTCGTGAGGTTCCGAACCTCGAGCGGAGCGGATGGTGTGGTCATTGCGCTCCTTCCTCGACGAGATGACACGCGACTTCGTGGCCGGGCTCGATCTCGCGCAGGAGCGGGCGCTCGTTCGTCTGCCGCGAAAAGAGCTCCGCGTTCTCCGCCAGGCAGTATCGGCAGCGAGGATTGAATCGGCAGCCGGGCGGCGGATTGCGGAGGTCCGGAGGCGAGCCGGGGATCCCCAACAGCGGCGTCAGCGGACCTCTCAGCGGCGGGAACGACTCGAGGAGCGCCTGCGTGTAGGGATGCTGCGGGCTCACACCGAGGCGCGCGGCCGGCGCGGACTCGACGATCTCTCCCGCGTACATGATCGCGATCCGGTCCGCGAACTCGAGCAGGAGCGAGAGATCGTGTGTGATGAACAGCACCGCAAACCCAAAGTCCCGCTTGAGCGCTTCGATCTGCTGCAGGATCTCGCGCTGGACGACGACGTCGAGCGCGGTCGTCGGCTCGTCCATCACGATGAGCTCCGGCCGGAGCGCGAGCGCCATCGCGATTATCACGCGCTGGCGCATTCCGCCCGAGAGCTCATGCGGGTACGCGCGTGCGCGCCGGCGGTCGATGCCGACGAGCTCGAGCAGCTCGCCGGCCCGCACGAGTGCACGCCGGCGATCGATGCGCTCGTGCGCACGCATCGCGTCGACAAACTGGTCGCCGACACGCATGACCGGATTGAGCGCGTTCATCGCGCTCTGCAACACGATCGACACGTTGCGCCACCGGAAGCGCCGCAGCTCCTCGGCGCTCTTGTCGAGCAGGTTCTCGCCCTCGAACAGGATGCTTCCCCCGGTGATCCGCGCAGGCGGACGGAGGATCTGCATGACGGCATTCGCGATCGTGCTCTTGCCACAGCCGGACTCACCCGCGAGGCCGACGGTCTCGCCCTCCAGAATCGCGAGGTCGACTCCGTCCACCGCCCGGGCGGGCGCTGTGCCGGCGCCGTACTCGACCGTCAGACCTTGCAGCTCCAGCAGGCTCGCCGCACGAGTGTGCGCCACGGTCGGCTCCTCGACCACGGCCGTCACGCCGAGCCCTCCGACTGCGCCTCAGCACGCCGGCCGACGCGCAGCCGCCGGCGTCCCGCGCGCTCGGTCCGCAGACGCGGGTTGCTGACCTCGTCGATCCCGGCGAGCAACAGCACGAGGCCGAGCACGGTGAACGCGAGCGCAGCGCCCGGGAAGAAGAAGGGCCACCACTCGCCCTGGAGCACCGTCGAGTTGGTCTGCGCCCAGTACATCGTGACGCCCCAGCTGGTCTTCGAGGCGTCACCGAGCCCGAGAAACTCGAGTCCCGCGTCGGTGAGGAGCGCGATGTAGAACACGAGCACGAACGCAGCCGCGATGCGGCTGATCATGTTCGGCATCAGCTCGCCGAAGACGATGCGCCGCGTCGATTCGCCCGAAGCCTTCGCAGCGAGGATGAAATCGCGGTTCTTCAACAGGAGTGCCTGCCCGCGAAGGATCCGCGCCTCGAACGCCCAGAGAACGAGCGCGATGACCAGCGCCATCGTCCCCAACCCGCGCGACTTGAGATAGCCGGACGCGACGATGAGCAGCGGAATCGCCGGAATGACGAGAAAGACGTTCGTCAGGAAGTTGACGATCTCATCGAGAATGCCGCCCGCGTACCCGGCGGTGATGCCGAGGATGGCGGCGAGAGCGGTGGCGAGCGCGCCGGCCGTGAAGCCGAGCAGCAACGAGCGACGGGCTCCGACGACGACCTGGGAGAAGATGTCGCTGCCCTGATCGGTCGTTCCGAAGAGGTGGTTCCACGACGGCGACTGCCGCGCCGCCAGGATGTTGAAGTCGTTGGGGTGGGCTACGGAGATCAGCGGCGCGATCAGCGCGATGACGATGACGAAGGTGACCATCAGGAGACCCGTGCACGACTTCGGGTTGCGCAGGAGCAAGACGAACCAGCCGGGAACCTTCAGCCTCCCGTGCCGGCGCGGTGCGACCGCGGGCAGATCGAGCGCGATCGGGTCGATCTGCGTCATCAGCCGGTGCGCAAGCGCGGGTCGAGGACGAAGTTGAGGATGTCCATGAGCAAGTTCGCGAAGATCACGCAGACGGAGAGCACCACGAGGAGCGCTTGCGCGAGCGGGTAGTCGTTGCCGAGCACCGCCTGCTGAAGCGTGTAGCCGGCGCCGGGGTAGCTGAAGATGTACTCGATGAAGACGAGTCCTCCGACGGCGCTCGCGAACAGCGCAGCGAACCCGTTGAGCGGCGGCAGGATCGCGTTACGAGCCGCGTAGCGCTTCATGATCCGGTTGTCGCGCAGCCCCTTCGCGTGAGCCATCGTCACGTAGTCCTCGCCGATCGTGGTGATCATCACGGCCCGCATGTTGAGGACCCACGCGCCGGCGTACGCGACGACGACGACGAGGATCGGCAGCTGCGCATGGCGACCGGCGCTCGAGAGAAAGGCCCAGTTGAATCCCGGCGTCAGGCCGGTGTCGTACGCGTGCTGGATCGGGAACCACTGCGCCTTCAGTCCGAGGAAGTAGAGCGCCAGCAGCGCCGTGAAGAAGGCGGGGAACGCGCCGATGGTCATGAACGCCGGCACGAACACGTTGTCGACGACGCCGCCGCGGCGCCACGCCGAGATCATCCCGATCGCGGTGCCGACGATGAACGCGAGCAGGAACGCGACGCCGACGAGGAAGATCGAGTACGGCAGCGTCCGGCCGATCACCTCGGACACCGGCGTCGGGTAGTTCGACGTCGAGAGCCCGAAGTCGAAGTGCACGATCCGGCCCAGGTACGTGACGTAGTCCTGCCAGATCGACTGATCGCCACCGCCGAGCATCGCCTGATACGTCTGGATCAGGCCCGGGTTGGCGGCCAGTTGCGAAGGGTTCAGATGCGCGAGCAAACCGGCGATCGGGTCTCCGGGCATCAAGCGCGGAAGCAGGAAGTTGATCGTCAGCGCAACCCAGAGTGCGAAGACGTAGAAGACGAGGCGACGGGCGAGCCAGCGCATGTGGATTCACCGAGCCTAGACCGGCGGGCGGAGCAAGGTCCGCCCGCCGGTTGGCCGGAGGGAGTTAGGCGCTATCCGAGCCCGGACTTTCCGCCCGGGGAGATACGCGTGAACAGCAGGATGTTGTCGGGATTCGTGGTGAAGATCGGGTCTGCGTAGAAGTTCGGCTTCGTCGGGAAGCCGTGGAAGTACTTCGTG
Organism: Gaiellaceae bacterium; assembly: GCA_036380275.1. GTDB lineage: Bacteria > Actinomycetota > Thermoleophilia > Gaiellales > Gaiellaceae > DASVFB01. The sequence goes on from DASVFB010000076.1 coordinate 3,924, forward strand.
CTGTAGGTCGACCACCGCGCGCCGATCATCACCGGGATGATCGGCAGGTCCTGAAGCCAGAGCTTCTCCAGCTGAGTCGCGATCGGATGCTGTTTCTTCTCGTCGAGCGTGCCCTTCCACTTGTTGAGAAGCGTCGTTGCCTTGGCATTCGCGTAGTGCTCCCAGTTCCCGGTCGGGCTCGCGTCGGTCCCCGGTGGGATGTATGCGTTCTGGGACAGGTTCGAGTAGAAGAAGCCGTAGGCGGATCCGCGTGATGCGATCTGCCAGAGCAGCGTCGGATTCTTCGTCGAGAACGCGTTCGGGAACCAGTCGCCCCAGGACGGCTCGAGCCGCACCTGCGAGTCGATCCCGATGTCGCGGAAGTTCTTCGTGATGATCTGGTTCGAGGCGACCCAGTCCGACCAGCCCGAGATCACGTGGATGTCGAGCTTGACCCGGTTGCCCTTCGGGTCGTACAGGTCGCTGCCCTTGTAGGTGAACCCGTTGTCGGTGAGCATCTTCTTCGCCGCGGTCGGGTTATACGCGGCCATCGCCTTCGCCTGCGCCTTCACCGACTTGTCGGTTACCCACTGCGGGAACAGACCGCTCAGACCGATCGCGTCGGCCGGCGGCTCGTAGCCGTACTCGCCGAGCTTCCAGACCGAGTTGCGGTCGATCGCGAGGCTCAGCGCCTTGCGGAACGCGACGATGCTGTACGGGTACTGCGTGTCGTCGAAGACGAGCGAGATCGGGTAGTCGCGGTTCGAGTAGAACGAGTGGTAGTGCTTCTTGTCCTTCGCCTCGTACGCCTGCTCGACGTTCGGAACGAAGTTGTGCGTCCAGTCGACCTGGCCGCTCTGGATCAGGGCCAGCGCCGCGTCGTTCGACGACGCCTGGACGTACTCGAGGCAGGCGACCTTCGGCAGCCCGGCCTGCCAGTAGTGCGGGTTCTTGTTCAGGACGTAGTCCTGCCCCGTGAAGCGTCCAATGCGGTTGAAAGGCCCGGAGCCGACGGGGTTCGGGTTCGCGAACGTCGCCGCGTCCTTCACCTTGGACCAGACGTGCTTCGGCACGACGAACTGCCGGTTGAGGATGGCCGGAATGAACTGTGAGTCCGCGGTCTTGAGCCTGATCACGACCGCAAACGTGCCCTTGGCCCTGATCGAGCTGATGTTGTTGTCGGCACCGACGAGGCCGATCCGGTCCATCGCCTTGTCCTGGCGGCCGGCGGTAAGGCTGTAGACGACATCGGCCGACGTGAGCCGCTTGCCGTCCGACCACTTGGCCTTTCGAGCGAGGTTCATCGTCAGGGTCTTGTTGCCGTTGCTCCACTTCCACGTGCGAGCGAGCCACGGGACTGTCTTGCTACCTCCCGCCGGCGTAATGATCAGCGGCTCGTAGAAGGCGCCCTGAGCAATTGAGTTGCTCGGGAGCCCGCCACCTGCGTACGGGTTGAAGTTCTTGGTGAAGGCCGGATCGCCGGATCCGGTCATGACGAGACACTTGTGGGCGGCGCTGACAGCGGTGACAGCGCCGGCCCGGCCGGTCGCCGCGGGAGCGCCGGCGCTGCTGACGAGCGTCGCAACGGCGGCGAGGCCCAAAGCGGCAGCGGCGGCGCCGAGCGAGCGGGTGCGGAAGCTTCGCATCTACGGT
>DASVFB010000077.1:0-2769 GCA_036380275.1 Gaiellaceae bacterium
GTTGCGCGCGCGTGTCGAGCGGGCGAGTGCCATCCAATCGCGCGACGGCCCGCGGCCGCCCTTCGACGTCAGGATCTCGACGAAGTCGCCGCTGTGCAGCGTGTAGTGGAGCGGCACGATCCGCCCGTTGACCTTCGCGCCGACGGTGCGGTGCCCGACGTCCGTGTGCACCGAGTACGCGAAGTCGATCGGCGTCGACCCCGCGGGCAGGGTCTTCACCTCGCCCTTCGGCGTGAACACATACACCTCGTCGTCGAAGAGGTCGGTTCGGAAGCCCTTGATGAACTCGCGCGGGTCGGCTTCCTCGTCCCCCCACTCCATCAGCTGCTTGACCCACTCGAGCCAATCCTCGTCGAGCTTCTTCTTGCCGCCCGGCTTGTACGAGTACCAGTGGGCCGCGATCCCGAACTCGGCCCCGTCGTGCATCTCGCGCGTCCGGATCTGGATCTCGAGCGGGCTCCCGGCCGGGCCGATCACGGTCGTGTGCAGCGCGCGGTAGCCGTTGAACTTCGGCATCGCGATGTAGTCCTTGAACCGCCCGGGCATCGGCTTCCAGAGCGAGTGGATGAGCCCGAGCGCCCCGTAGCAGTCGCGCGTGCCCTCGTCGCCGGCCCGCTCGACGATGACGCGCATCGCCGTCAGGTCGTAGATCTCGTTGAACTCGCGGCCCTTCTTGGCCATCTTGTCGTAGATCGAGTAGAAGTGCTTCGCGCGGCCGGAGATCTCGGCCGGGATCTCGACCTTGTCCAGCTCCTTCGTGAGCACGATCGCGGCCTCGCGGACGTGCTCCTCGCGGTCGGCGCGGCGCTCGGCGACCATCGCCTCGATCTCCGCGTACTTCCGGGGATGCAGCGTCTGGAACGCGAGGTCCTCGAGCTCCCACTTCAGCTTGTGGATGCCGAGCCGGTGCGCGAGCGGCGCGTAGACCTCGAGCGTCTCGCGGGCCTTCTGGACCTGCTTCTGGCGCCCGAGGTACTCGAGCGTGCGCATGTTGTGCAGGCGGTCGGCGAGCTTGATCAGGATGACCCGCACGTCGTGGGCCATCGCGACGATCATCTTCCGGTAGTTCTCGGCCTCCGCGTGCTCGCGGCTCTGGAACTGGATCCGCGTCAGCTTGGTGACGCCTTCGACGAGGTTCGCGATCTCGTCGCCGAACTCGGCACGCACCTCGTCGATGCCGACGTCCGTGTCCTCGACGACGTCGTGCAGGAGCGCCGCTGCGATCGTCTCGTCGTCGAGCCTGAGCTCGGCGCAGATCTTGGCCGCGCCAAACGGATGGTGAATGAACGCCTCGCCCGAGCGGCGCTCCTGGCCGTCGTGGGCGCGCGTCGCGAACTCGAAGGCGTGAGCGATCAGCTCGCGGTCGGCGTCCGCGTTGTAGGCCGTGACCTGGGCGATCAGCTCTTCGAGGAGATCTTGGTGCCGTTCCTGAGCTTCGAGAAGCGCCATGGACAAATTGTAGTTCGGCTACCTTCCGTCACCGTTTCGCCCGGAAACGCGGGCAGCGCAGGATTCATCGCCCACACAGAGAAGTCATGCCGCTCGTGCTCAGACGACACCTCATACGACGCCGCACGCTGGCCGTCACTCGGCTGCTGATCGCGCTCACGGCCTCGCATCGCTAGGAACCGCGCGCTGACTTAGTCGACAATCCGTCCGGCTCATGCAGCCGCTCGGATCGCGGAACCGGATTGCGTTGCTCGGCCTTTCGGTCGGGCTCGTCCTGGCCGACTCGTCGGTCGTCACGCTCGCGCTCCCGAAGATCCTCGTTCAGTTCGACGTCGAGGTCTCGACGCTCGCCTGGGCGCTGATCTCGTTCAACCTGGCGCTCGCGCTCGCGGCGGTGCCCGCGGCGGCTCTCGCGCGTCGAAGGCCGGTCGGTGTGTTCGCGGCCTCGACAGTCGTCTTCGCGGCCGCGTCCCTCGTGTGCGCGTTCTCGCCCACGTTCGGGGTGCTGGTGGGGCTGCGGGCCGTGCAAGGAGTGGCGGGGGCCGCGGTCGTCGTCGCTGCGCTCGACCTGCTCTCCGAGGCGACCGGCGCCGATGCTTCGGCGGCGCGGATCTGGGCGCTTGCGGGGATCGTCGGCGCCTCGGTCGGGCCCGCGATCGGCGGGATCCTCACGCAGCTCTTCGGCTGGGAGTCGATCTTCGTGCTCCAGGCTCCGGTCGCGCTGGTCGGCCTCCTCGCGCTTCGCGGGGCGCAGGCGCGCCCTGTGCCCGAACCGGCGGAGCGGCCGCAGATCGCAGCGAACGCAGCGCTCTTGCTCGTCTCGGGCGCGCTCGTGGCCGCGCTTTTCCTGCTCGTGATCCTGCTGATCAACGGCTGGCGCCTCGAACCGCTGGCCGCGGGGCTCGTCGTGACGATCATGCCGCTGGCGGCGATCGCGGCCACGCGCCTCGCCGCCGGGATCAGCCCGCTCTGGACGCGGGCGGCTTCGGGCGCGATCCTGATCTCGGGGGGACTTGCGGCTCTCGCCTGGCTGCCACACGCCGGCGTCGTATGGACGATCCTCCCGCAGATCGCGATCGGCGCCGGGCTGGGGCTCGCGCTCTCGGCGCTCACCCAGCGCGCGCTCGCCGGCCGCTCGGGGCAGGCGGTGCACGGCGGCTGGACGATCGCCGCGCGCCACGCCGGAATCGTGCTCGGGCTGCTCCTGCTGACGCCGATCTTCACGTCGGATCTCAATCGGAACGAGCACGACGCGCTCGCGGCCGGAACTGCGGCCGTGCTCGACAGCGGGATCTCGCCGCTCGACAAGATCGGCGTCGC
>DASVFB010000078.1:0-3376 GCA_036380275.1 Gaiellaceae bacterium
GCGCGATCTCGGCATCGACGTTCGCGTCTCCGACCGGAATGCAAACGCGTTCTTCTCGCGCCGTTCCCCGCCGCGTGGGATCGCGGTCGCGCGAGCCGTTGATGCGCGCTTCATCTCGCCGCGCGTGCGCGGGTGGCGCGAGGACGCGCGCGGCATCGTCGACTACGCGCGCGTGAGCCTCTAGATGCCCGGCGTCGATCCTACGCCCGTGACGTTGAAGTGCGCCGTCGCGATCGCGGGGACGAGCGCGGCGACGGGATAGCGCTCCCCGTAGAAATCGGTCTGGTTGACGAGCGTCACCTTGCGTGAGAGCGCCGGCACGTTCGAGAGCAGGTCCGGCACCGCGATCGTGAAGCGTAGGTTGAAGAGCGGCTCCGCGATCTTGCCGTCGCGGATGCGGAAGGTTCCGTCGCGCGTCATTCCGGTGAGCACTCCTCGCCGGGGATCGACGATGCCGAGGTAGTGGACGCGCGTGATGTAGATGCCGTCGTCGACCGCTGCGACCAGTTCGTCCACCGAGTCCGCCTCGCCGCCCGCGAGTGAGAGCGAAAACGGCACGGGGCCGTACGCCTGCAGGCCGACGGGGGGCGCATGTCCCGTGCCCTTCACGTCTCCGCCAGCGCGTTTCGCGCTGCGCCTGTCCCAGACCACGCCGCGCGCGACTCCCTGCTCGACGAGCGTCACGCGCTGCCTGGGGACGCCTTCGAAGTCGAACGCCTTCGGCATGCCGCGCGGATCGAGCGGATCGTCCCAGATGCTCACCTTCTCGTCGAACACGCGCTCGCCGAGCCGTCCAGTCAGGTAGCTCCGCTCCTCGATCAGGCCGAGGCCCCCGAAGGAGTCCCACGCGAAGTACTGCAGCAGGTCGGCCAGCGCGTACGGCTCGAGCACGGCGCGGTACACCTTCGGCTCGACTTCGCGGGCACCCTTCGTTCGATCGCCCTTCTCCGCCGCCTCGGCCGCGCACGCGCGCGGGTCGACGCCGGCAACTGCGGACGAGGTCTGCGTCGCGTAGCCGGACCGGCCCTCGGCGGAGGCCAGAACGAGGACGGTCGCATCTGTCAGTTGCTGGCTCACTTCGAGCCCGGTCGTCGACACGACCGCGAGCTCGGTGACACCGCTGGTGAAGAAGCCGTAAGCGGGCGTGTCGCCGGTCGCCGCGATCGCCGCGGCCGCACGCTGCGCTTGTTCGTCCGGACCGAGTGCGGCCGTCTCCTCGTCGTAGCCCTCGACCTTCGGTGGATCGGCAGGCTCCGCGAGCCCGGGGAAGTCGGGGTCCTCGCGCATCCGGTCGGCCGCATCGGCGGCGCGTGCCGCGAGCTCTCGGAGGCCGTCGTCGCTCGTCCGGTTCGTGACGGCGACGCCGACGCGCCCGCCCCGGACGGCGCGAAGCGTGACGACGGTGTCGTCGACGAGTGTCGGCTGATGCTGCGTCGACGTGGCGAAGCGAGCGAGGCCGGAACGCTCTGAGTGCACGAGGACGTCCGCCTCGTCGGCGGCGGCGGCCGCGTGCTCGAGGGCCATGCCCGCGATGTCGAGCGTGTTCAGGACCGAACCCCGACCTGGACGCCGCGGAAGCGGGCGGGGCAGGTGCCGTGGGAGACGTGCGCAGCCTGGCCCGGCTGTCCCTTGCCGCAGTTCGTCAGGCCGTGCAGGCGCCATTCGTCTCGGCCGGCGACCGCGTCCATCGAGCCCCAGAACTGCGGCGTGATGCCCGTGTAGGTCGCGTCGCGGAACATCCGGCCGAGCTTGCCGTCGACGATCTCCCACGCGACCTGCGTGCCGAACTGGAAGTTCAGTCGCTTGTCGTCGATCGACCAGCTCTTGTTCGTCTCGAGGAAGAGGCCCTTCTCGATGCCCGCGATCAGCTCCTCGAGCGATCCCTCGCCCGGCTCGAGGTGGAGGTTCGTCATGCGCACGAGCGGCATGCGACCCCAGCCGTCGGCGCGCATCGAGCCGGGGAAGCCGACCTCGCGCGACCCGAGCCAGCCGACGAGCACGCCCTCGCGCACGATCGGCTGCGGTTGAGCGGGAACGCCCTCGTCGTCGAAGGCGAACGTGCCGAGCCCGCTCGGCGTCGTGGGGTCCGCTGTCACGTTCATGTGCTCCGACCCGTAGCGAAGCGAGTCGCGATCGCCGGGCTGGAGGAAGCTGGTTCCCGCATAGGCGGCCTCGAAGCCGAGTACGCGGTCGAGCTCGGTCGGGTGCCCGACGGATTCGTGCAGCTGCAGCGTGACCTGCTCGGCGTCGATCACGACGTCCATCACGCCTGCGGGGCATTCGGGTGCTTGTAAGAGCGCGGCGGCTTGCTCGCCGACACGCGGCGCCTCGCGCGCGAGGCCGAGACCGACGACGAACTCCCAGCCGGCCTGGGCGCTGATGCCGCCGAACGCGCTCGGGTAGCTGCGGATCTGCGTGACGTCGTCGGCGACTGCAGTCGCGTCGATCCCGCCGCCGCACTCGACCATCTCCTGGTCGATCTCGGAGCCCTCCGACGTCACGAGCACCTTCCGCTCGAGTTGCGCGCGCGCGTACGCCTCGGCCACCTTCACCTCCGGCCGCGCGAGCGCGCTCTCGGCGTCGAGGCAGAAGTCGATTTTCTCGCCGAGCGGGACGGAGAACGGGTCGATCGCGACCTCCGTCTTGAAGCTGCCGCTCTGCGGCTCGAGCGGGGCGAGCTGCCTGCCGCCTCCGCCTGTCGCACGAGCGAACGCGCACGCACGCTGCGCGGCGTCGCGCGCGCCTTCGTCGGTCAGCCGCCGGTCGCCGGCGAAGCCCCAGGCGCCGTCGACGAGCACGCGGACGCCGATCCCCTCGCTCTCGACGTCGGTGACCGACTCGACGTTCCCGTTCTTCGTCGCGACCGACTGCGACCGGCGAAAGACGGCGCGTGCGTCCGCATATGTTGCGCCGCTGCCGAGAGCAGCGTCGACGGCGTTGCCACAGAGGTCGCGCATGAAGCGTGACGCTACACTTGGCCTCGCTCTCACGCGCTGGTTTACGCCGAAAAATCGACGCCTTCGGCGTAGATTTTTCGGCGTAAGAGATACGTGACCCTCGCTACACTGCGTCCGCCCTCGCGCTGGTGGCGGAATTGGTAGACGCGCTAGGTTGAGGGCCTAGTGGCCGCATAGGCCGTGGAGGTTCAAGTCCTCTCCAGCGCATCCTCGGCCCGGCTCTGTCGGGCCGGTGTTCTTTTTGTTTGACGTCGTCCGGAGGAGTCTCTAACGTTGTAGCGAACACATGTTCGCAAACAACCCTTGGAGGCCATGTGCTGACCGGTAGACAGCAGGAGATCTGGGACTTCCTGGTCGACTACGTCGACCGGCACGGCTACCCGCCCACGGTGCGGGAGATCGGGGAAAGCGTCGGGCTT
>DASVFB010000079.1:0-5509 GCA_036380275.1 Gaiellaceae bacterium
TACGAGTGATCCTCGACCCCGAGGTCGAGACTCGGCCGTGGGCCGAGCAGTTCGCGCTCGACGACGCAAGCTTTCGCGAGCAGCTCGCGTATCTGCTCGAGCGCTCCGCCTTCTACCGGGACAAGCTCGCCGGTCACGAAGCCGTCGGCCTTGCCGGCATCGCGCACTTGCCGCTTACGAACAAGCCGGAGCTCAAGGCGACGTGCACGCCCGAGAACCCGCTCGGCGCCCACCTCTGCGTCGAGGTCTCCGACCTAGTCCGGATCTACTCGACGAGCGGCACGACCGGGACGCCGAGCTACGTGCCGCTCACGGCGACCGACCTCGAGAACTGGATCACGGGCTCGGCGCGAAGTTACGCGGCATCGGGCGTCAGCGCCGGCGAGCGGATCGTGTCGACCTACAACGCCGGTCCGTTCGTCGCCGGCGCCGCGCTGGATGCGTTCGAGCGCATCGGGCTCACGCACATCCCGTTCGGCACGGGGAACAGCGAACGCCTCGTGCGCACGATCGAGCAGTTGAAGCCCGACGCAGTCGTATTGACGCCGTCATACGCCGCTTACCTAGCCGAAGCGAACCCGGTGCTCGCCGCGTCGAGCGTCGAGCGCGTGCTTGTCGCAGGCGAGCCTGGCGGCGGCGAGCCGGCGTTCCGCTCGAAGCTCGAAGCGGGGTGGGGAGCCAAGGTCACCGAGGCAATGGGCATCGGCGACATCGGCCCATCCCTGTGGGGCGAGTGCGAGGAGCAGGACGGCATGCACCTCGGCGCGCGCGGCTTCGTCCACACCGAGCTGATCGACGCAGACACGGGCGGCGCGCTCGAGCTCGTCGACGGCGCCCAAGGTGAGCTCGTCCTGTCGCATCTTCGGCATCGCGCCGCGCCGCTCCTGCGTTTTCGCACGCGCGATCACGTTCGGGTGCGGACGGGCGCGTGCGCGTGCGGCCGAACGAGCCCGCGGGTGCGGTGCATCGGGCGAACCGACGACATGCTGATCGTCCGCGGCGTGAACGTCTTCCCGTCGGCCGTGCGCGAGGTCGTGAGCTCGTTCGCGCCTCGGGTCAGCGGTCACATCCTCGTCAGGCCGACAGCGGCAGGTGTCAAGCAGGAGCCGCCGCTGCCCGTGTCGGTCGAGCTCGCACCCGGCGCGACGGCCGACGACGCGCTTGCCGAGGCGATCCGTGAGAAACTGCGCAACGTGCTCGTGGTCCAGACGCACATCGAGCTCGTGCCGTCAGGGAGCCTGCAGCGCAGCGAATACAAGTCGAAGCTCGTCGAGCGGTGAGATCTAAGGAGGGCGAAAATGGCCGCCAACACGCTGAACATCCTCAAGCCGAGCGTGAACAACATGACCGCTCGGGTCTTCGTTCGGGCCGCAGGGCTCGACTTCGAGGAGTTGGACGTCTGGGGCAAGACGACCAGCCCCGAGTACGTCCAGAAGTACCCGGTGCACCTCACGCCGATGCTCGAGGAGGAGGGACTGCCGAAAGGCGCGCTCGGCGAAAGCTGCGCGATCATGGCCTACCTCTGCAACAAGCACGGCCTCGACAAGCTCTATCCGACCGACCCGGGTGAGCGCGCAATGGTCGACAACGCGATGTTCTATTTGATCGGCACGTTCTATCCGCTCCTCACGCGTGCGACGTATCCGGCGCTCGGCTTCCCCCAGTACCCGGGCGAGGTCGCGACGTCGGAGGCCGACGACGACATGAAGGCGAAGGCGCAGAAGGACGCCGAGGCCGCACTCGCGGAGCCGCTCGAGGCGTTTCGCGCCTTCTTCCTCGAAGGGAGACCGTTCGTCGGCGGCGACCGGCCATCGATCGCGGACATTCGCTGGGCCGCGTCGCTCGAGTTCCTGCGCGCGATCGACTACGACTTTCCAGCGTGGGCGGAGGACTACGTGGCGCGCATGGAGGAGACGCTGGGCGACGCCTACTCGGAGCCGGCGGCGGACGTGCGCGGCTACATCGCGTCGGTGAAGTCGTAACGAGGGAGAGGAGTGAGCAATGGCGACGACTGAAGTGACACTCGATCAGGAAGCCGTCCAGGCTTTCGCAGCAGGCGTTCGTGGTCCCGTCCTCAGCGCCGGCGACGACGGCTACGACGACGCACGCGCGATCTGGAACGGGCTCATCGACCGCAGGCCCGCGCTCGTCGTGCAACCGACGGGCGCGGCGGACGTCGTCGATGCCGTGAACTTCGCCCGCGAGCACGGGCTGACACTGTCGATCAAGGGAGGCGGCCACAACGTCGCCGGCAATGCCGTGAACGACGGCGGGCTCGTCATCGACCTGTCTCGCATGCGCGGCGTCCACGTCGATCCGTCGACACAGCGGGTGAGAGCACAGGGCGGCGCCACGTGGGGCGACGCGGACCGCGAGACGCAACTGTTCGGCCTCGCGGTGCCGGGCGGCGTCGTCTCGACGACGGGCATCGCGGGCCTGACACTGCACGGCGGCATGGGACATATGCGCCGCAAACACGGGCTCTCGATCGACAATCTCGTTTCGGTCGACATCGTCACCGCGGACGGCGAGCTCCGTCATGCGAGCGCCACCGAGAACGAAGATCTCTTCTGGGCGGTGCGGGGCGCCGGCAGCAACTTCGGCGTCGTCACGTCCTTCGAGTTTCAGGCCCACCCGGTCGGGCCGATGGTCATGGTCGGCGCGATCTTCTATCCGCTCGAGGACATGAAGACGCTGCTTCCCGCCTGGCTCGACTACATGGAGTCGGCGCCCGAGGAGCTGAGCTCGCTCGCCTTCTGCTGGAGCGTCCCCGCGGCGGAGCCGTTCCCGCCCGAGCTTCACGGCGCGCCCGTCTTCGTCGTCGCGGGGGCGTACATCGGCTCGCTCGAAGCCGGCGAGCCGGTCGTCCAGCCGCTGCGCGAGCTCGGCAAGCCGCTGCTCGACCTGAGCGGCCCCTGGCCGTGGCTGGGCCTGCAGAGCGGCTTCGACGAGCTGTACCCAAAGGGTGGGTTCTACTACTGGAAGTCGCGCGGGCTCGACGAGATCTCGGAGGCCGCGATCGACGAGATCGCGGACTTCGCCGCGCGTCGTCCCTCGCCGTCCACGGACATCGTGATCTGGCATCAGGGCGGAGCCATGAGCGGCGTGGGCGAGTCGGATACGGCGTACGGCGGCCGAGCAACGTCCTTCCTCGTCGCCGGGGAGGCGAGCTGGGCCGATCCCGCGCTCAACGACGAGGCGATTGCGTGGGGGCGCGAGTTCTGGGACGCGATGGGCAAGTACTCGAGCGGTGGGCTCTACCTGAACTTCGCCGGTCTCGGCGAGGAGAAGGAGGCGCTCGTCAAGGCCGCGCACGGCGCCAACTACAAGCGGCTCGCGGAGCTCAAGGCAAAGTACGACCCCGGGAATCTGTTCCGGATGAACTTCAACATCACGCCGAGCTGAACTCGAGGAATCCGACCGCGAGCATCTGCCTGGCGAGCACGAGGCCTGTGTCCTGCTCGGCATCGTCGACGGCCGCGGCGAGAGCCTCTCGCAAGGTCTTCGAACCGTCGAGCTCGCGGACCATTCGAGCCGTCTTGGGATCGAGCTCCGCCGAGAACGGAAGGCCGGATTCGAGACGCAGCGTGAGGCTCTCCGAGTGCCAGCGACCTTCGCCGAACCGCGTCTCCTGCGTGACGACGGCGTCGCCGGCCACGCGCAACGGCCGATCGAGGAGCGCATCGTCCGATTCGAGCTCGGCAAGCCGGTCGTGAGTCTCGAAGAGCTTCCGCACGTGGCGTCCCGCGGGTCGCAGTCCGGCGCGCGGAAGTTGCTGCGCCTCCAGCCATCCACCGGATCCGTCGCCGCGCTTGCGTAGCACCAGGCACGCGTAGCCGAGCTGTTCGATGCCGAGCTCGCGGTAGTACTCGAGCCAGCGATCGATGGCGTCGGCGTACGTCTCGGGCCGGTCCGCGAGCTCGCGATTCCACACCGCCGCGGTCTCGATCGGATCGTCGGTGGACGTGTGGAGCAGGAACGCGTCACAGCCCGAGCCCTCCAGCCAGCCGCTCGGGCGCGCCATCGGGTCGTCGGGGTCGAGCGCCCAGGCGATGAGAATGGACGCGAACGCGCCGGGTGCGAGAGCCGCCGGAGCCCGCCGCACCACGTGCTCCGAGACCGCGTCGCCGCGCATGCCGCCGTCCCGGAAGAGGTACGCGCTCTCCGGCGAGACGACGTACGGCGGATTTGCGACGACGAGGTCGAACCGCTCCCCGTCGACCGGATCGAAAAAGCTGCCGAGCCGCGTCTCGACATTGTCGACACCGTTGAGTGCTGCGTTGAAGCTCGTGTAGGCAAGCGCTCTCGCGTTGACGTCGGTCGCGACGACGCTGTCCGCGTGCGCCGCGAGCAGGATCGCCTGGATCCCGTTCCCGGTGCAGAGGTCGAGTGCGCGCTCGCGCGAGCCGCGCACGGTGAGGTGGGCGAGCGCGACCGACGGCCTGTGCACGCCGGGCACGTGGTCCGCGTGCCCGTCCGCGGCGGCGCCGTGATCCGACGCGATCAGAAGCTCGTCGTGAGGGACGATGCGCGCCGCCCCGCGAACCGCGTCTTCGTCGGCGATGAGCAACCCGGCTTGCGCGAGCAGTGCTCGAAGCTGCTCGTCGATGAGCTCGTCGATGCGATCGCGCGCGACGGGAACGCCGAGCAGGAAGAGCCGGACGAGCAGCGCCAGCTCGTCCGCCTCGCCGAGGCGACGCAGGTAGGCGGGCAACTCGGGCGACCGCATGAGGAGCTCGTCCCCGGTTGCGAGCCGACCCTGGATTCCTTCCGTGTCATAGCCCGCTGCGCGAAGCAGTCGTGCCAGCTCGACGCCGTGGTCGAGATCCGCGCGTGGCGGATCCGGTCGCATGCCGCTAAGAACTCGTTTCATGATGACCCTTCGTCGACGGGGTGCGATGGGCGGTGCGAGGCAAGGACGCAGGGAGCCCCGATATGAAGGCATATCGGGGCGACTGAGGACGCAGCATCGCGCCGCCCAGCGCAGTCCGGCGGCACAAGGCTCATTGTGAAACGGGTTCTAAAAGGGCTTGTGCGCCTTGATGTCGTACTTGAAGTGGAGCCCGGCCTCGAGCGAGCCGTCCGCCTTCTGCGGTCTGTATTCGACGTCGATCTTTGCGAAGTTGAACGAGACCTGATCGGTCGGGACGACGTTGCCGCCCTCGGATCCGCCGGTCTGGTACGAGCTGACGAGGACGTCCTGGAACTTGATCGTCAGATACTCCTGCTGCTCCTTACCGGCCTTTCGTGCCGAGAACGTGGCGTCCTTGATGTGTTGCCCGGTCGCACATGCCTTCATGATCGAGACGCTTGCCCTGTTCATGCGCATCGTGAAGTGGAAGTCCTGCATCGAGACCTTGCCCGCGGCCGCACCGCCGCCGTGGGCTGCCGCACCGACATTGCTCTCACCCCAGCTCCAGGACTCGACGTCGATCTCGTCCTTGTGCTTGGCATCGGCGCTCTCGCCCTTGATGCCGTCGAACTTGATGAAGTAGTCGACTGCCATCTC
>DASVFB010000080.1:0-14427 GCA_036380275.1 Gaiellaceae bacterium
CGGAACACCGGACCGCATCGCGATCGCCGCCGCAGGCGACGACCGCCTCGCCATCCGTCAGGTGATGCGGCTCATCGACCGACTCGGGTTCGACCCGGTCGACGCCGGGCCGCTCAGCAACGGCCTGGCGTTGGAACCCGACGGCTCACCGATCGCCGCCACGTACAGCGCGGACGAGCTCGCCAAGCTCGTCTCACGTTGAAGTCGGGCGAACCGTCGCGAGGATCGACGCCGATGGCCTGCGGCTCGAGGCGCTGCCGACAGCCGAGTTGACCGTCGACGAGGAACTGGCGCGAGGGACGAACTAGCGGCGCCGTGCTGGCTGCGCCGCTAAACGGATCACTGCTCGTAGTGCTCGACGACCTCCGGATCACGCACGCGCGCAGCGTCGGCGTCGCCTCCCGCCTCCCGCAGCGCCCGTCTCTGGCGGAGCAGATCCCAGCACTGGTCGAGCCCCACCTTGATCGATTCCAGCCGACGATGCTCGTCCTCGCTCAGCCCGTCCTCGGCGGCACGGGTATAGAGGTCCTGCTCCTCGGACACGAGCTCCTCGATGCGGTTGTGGATCCCTTCGTCTGCCATTTCGCCACCTCCCACCTGATCGTCGCACGTTCGGCCCAGTTGATGTCCACGCCGTCGATCTCGGTGACGACAGGGCTGACGTCCTCTCTGGTTGGGGAACCCTCCGATGCTACGCCTGCCTGTCGGCCTGAAGAACCGGCCACACCAGATCGAAACAACGGCTCTGCGGCCGAACGTCGTCGATCCCACGGTCACGCTCGAGGGCGACCCAAAATGGCGCGTGGGTACCTTGGGGTCGGTGCGAGTCGCGACCTGGAACGTCAACTCAGTCAAGCAGCGCGTGCCGCGGCTGCTGCCTTGGCTGGATGAGCGGCGGCCGGACGTCGTCTGCTTGCAGGAGACCAAGCTCGCTGACGATGCGGTCCTCGACCTGCTCGGCGACGATCTCCGAGACCGCGGGTATGCGGTCGCAGTGCACGGCGAGGCGACGTGGAATGGAGTCGCGATCCTCTCGCGTGTGGGTCTGGATGACGTGGTGGTCGGACTCGCCGGCGCGCCGGGCTTCCCGCGTCCAGAGTCGCGCGCGGTCTCTGCTACGTGTGGCGGGATCCGGGTCGTCTCGGTGTACGTACCGAACGGGCGCGTGCCGGACTCGGAGCACTACCAGTACAAGCTCGCCTGGCTGGCGTCTCTGCGGGAGATGGTTGCCGCCGGCCCGGAGGCGACCGTCGTATGTGGCGACATGAACATCGCGCCGACCGACGACGATGTGTTCGATCCCGAGGCCTACGTCGGACAGACTCACGTCACACCGCTCGAGCGGGCGGCCCTGGCGGAGCTCCAGGCGCTCGGCTTGCGTGACGTCGTGCGTGATCGCTGGCCGAATGAACGGGTGTTCACCTACTGGGACTACCGGGCGGGGATGTTCCATCAGGACCTCGGGATGCGGATCGATCTGGTACTGGCGAGCGAGACGGTCGCCGGCCGTGTCCGGGCGGCGTGGGTGGACCGGCAGGCCCGTAAGGGAAGCGGGCCTAGCGACCACGCGCCCGTGATCGTCGACCTGGACGAGGCGCCGGACGGGGACATCGGGCCAGTCGTGCCACCGCCCTCCGCTCCGGTGACGACGCGCGGCACGCCCAAGCTGCCGCAGTCGCCGTAGGGCCCAAGCCGGCCCTACCGCGGGCGGTCACGATCGCGCGAGGGCTGAACGCGCTTCGGCTCTCCCGGCATCTTCGGATAGTCGGGTGGGTAGGGCATGTCCCCTCGTCCCTCGGCGGCGTCGTTCTCGTACATGTCCAGCAGCGGCTGCAGCGAATGGACGGCTCCGTCGATCGCGGCGTGGTGATCGCCCAGCTGAGCAAAGCGCGCCGGCATGGTCGCGACCGTGAAGTCCTCAGGCGCGACCTCAGCGAGCTCGTCCCACGAGACCGGTGCGGAAACCGGCGCCCCCGCCTTCGGTCGGACGCTGTAGGCCGAGGCAATCGTGCGGTCCCGGGCGTTCTGGTTGTAGTCGATGAAGATGCGCTCGCCGCGCTCCTCCTTCCACCAGTTGGTCGTGACCTGACCTGGTAGACGCCGCTCGAGCTCACGCCCGAAGGCGATCGCGGCGTGGCGAACGTCCGTGAACGTCCAGCGGCGTTCGATCCGGACATAGATGTGGACACCTCGGCCTCCCGAGGTCTTCGGGAAACCTGTATAGCCAAGCTCGTCCAAAAGCACGCGTGCCTCAGCAGCGACGCGCACGGCGTCGGCGAAGTCCCTGCCCGGCTGCGGATCCAGGTCGATGCGCAGCTCGTCTGGATGGTCGACGTCGTCGCTGCGGACCGGCCACGGATGGAACGTGATCGTGCCCATCTGCGCCGCCCAGCCGACGACGGCCACCTCCGTGGGGCAGATCTCATCCGCGTGTCGACCCGACGGGAACTGGATCCGCGCGGTCTGGACGTAGTCCGGAGCTCCCTTTGGAATGCGTTTCTGAAAGAAGGCGTCGCCGCCGCCTTTCTCGCGCGTCGAAACGACGATGCCCGGATGCACGCCCTTGGGCCAGCGCTCGAGCGTCGTCGGCCGCCGCTCGAGCGCGCGCATGATGCCATCGCCCACGGCCAGGTAGTACTTGACGATGTCGAGCTTGGTGACCGCGCCTGAGCGCTCGGTCATCGGGAAGATCACGCGCTCGGGGCTAGACACGCGCAAATCGCGCCCGCCCGCGTCGACGATCACGGCCTCCGATGCGGCCATGCCCGGAGTTCTACGGCAACGACGAGCGCGCCGGGCTACAAGGCGCAACGCCCAGTCGATAATGATGCCCACATGGACGTGCCCGTCCAGTACTTCCAATCGGTAATCGCGATCGAATTGGCCGTCGCCGGTGCGCTGCTCTGGCAGATCCGCTTCTTCGAGTCGAAGAGCAGGCCGGACGACGAGCCCCTTCCCGACGCACGGCTGCGGCTCGGCCTCGCCCTCGTCATGGGCATAACGGTGTTCGGATCGTTATGGGCAATCGCCGACGAGGGACCGAGGTGGGCGGCACACGCCGTCGCCGTCGGCCTCGCCGTCACGCTCGTCCCCATCCTGCTCCGCGTGCTGCCGCCACTGGCCAAGGACGCAGCGACGAACGAGCGCGATCCAAACTACGCCGTCACGGCCGTCGGACTGTTCTTCTATGTCGTCGTCGTTGCCGGCTTCCTCGTGCTACTCGACGCCGACTAGGGCTTGTACTCGCGCTCGGCTTCGGGCAGCCATTCGGCGATCCGCTCGACCCGGTGCTTGTCGCTCGGGTGGTCGCTCGCGAACTCCGGCGGTTCCTTCCCCTTCGACGCTCGCAGCATCCGTTTCCAGAAGGCCTTGGCCTGGCGCGGGTCGTACCCGGCTCGCGCCATGTAGACGAGCCCGATGTGGTCCGCTTCAGACTCCTGTGCGCGGCTGAACGGTAGCGACGCAGCCGCGCCGGCAACGCCGAGCGCCGCGAGGATGTGAACGTACTGGCTAGGCGTGAATGCCACGCCGCCCGCAATGATGGCCGCGGCAATTTTCGTCAAGTGATCGCGCTCGATACGCTCGGCCGCGTGCTCAGCCGTCGCATGGGCGACCTCGTGCCCGAGCACAGTCGCCAGTCCCGCATCGCTACTTGTCAGCGGCAGGATGCCGGTGTAGACGACGATCTTTCCACCGGGCAGGCAGTAGGCGTTGGCCTCGTTCTTGCGCAGCAGTGTCACTCTCCAGACGAATCCGGGCTTGTCGCGGCCCGCGACGGTCTCGATCCGCTTGGCGACCCGCTGAACCTCGGCGTACGCGGCGCCGGACGAGACGATTCGCCTCCGGTACTGTCGAAGTGTCTTCGCGTACTCCTCGCTTCCGAGCTGCATCTGTTCCTTGTCGGTGAGGCCGACGCGCTCGGTCCGGTGCGTGACCGGTGTGGTCTGGCGATGCGTGAAGCCGAAATACAAGACCGCGACGACCACCACGGCGAGCGCAATCGCGATCAACGGCCGCGCGACGATCAGGCCGACAAGTGTTTTCAAGGGCTACCCATGGTCGGATGCCGTCTCCGCGCAACCGGGCGGCGCGCCCACCTGGATGCCTCCTGCGTTCGGCGGGATCGAGTTCTCATGACTCGATTTCTCGTTGCATCCAATCGCATGTCCCCGTCCTGCTCCGCCGGATCATCCCAGAGTTCGCCGAGCGGCTGCTTCTACTCGTCGGGTTGGTCGGGTACCTAGCGGTTCCTTTCGACGTCTGCACTCGCGTAACGAACCCGAGGCTTAACATCACCTCGTGCCTTTCTTTTGCGGCGTCGTCCAGCACCACCGCGAGAGTTCCTTTGCGAAGGCGGGATGGGGCTGGCCGATGAGCCGAGTCGACCTCCGTGAGAGCGACCTGCTCGCGTACACACCGGTCCTCTTCGGTCGCTGGACGCTCAATGTCCCCTACCTCGAGATCGATGAGGCCGTCGTTCGCCGGCATCGCTGGGGTGGGAGGATCCGGCTGCACCGGAGCCATGGCAATGTGACTCTCACGACCATGGGCGCGAACTACGTGAAGATCGCGACCCTCCTGCGCGCGAAGGGCGTTCGCGTGTCAGGCGACGACGGCCCCGAGATCGAGACCGCCTGACGCGGCGTACAGCGACGGCGGTTCGGCGAGACGCCGGGCTGTCGACGTTGTCCATGTCGTGCGCGCGGCCGATCGAGGAAAATGATGCGGCATGCTTCCGCTCGCCGACGGCCTGCCCGCCCGGCGCTTCCCGATCGTCACCGTGGCGATCATCGCGGCGAACTTCGCCGTGTGGTTGTTCTACGAGCTACCGCATCTGGAGGCGTCGGTGCACCAGGCCTCGTTCTACCCGTGCACCGTCGACGGCTCGTGCAGCGGACCGGAGCCCTGGGAAGTCAGCTGGTTCACGTCGATGTTCTTGCATGGAAGCTGGGATCACATCCTCGGCAACATGCTGTTCCTCGTCGTGTTCGGCAAGAACGTCGAGGACGCGTTCGGCCACCTCGGCTATCTCGCGTTCTACATCGCCGGCGGCTTCGTCGCGACGATGACCCAGACGGCGATGACGCTCCTCGCTGGAACGGCCGTCGACGCCCGGGTACCGAACCTCGGGGCGAGCGGTGCGATCGCAGCCGTCCTCGGCGCGTACTTCGTGCTCTTCCCGACCTCGCGGGTGCTCGGGCTGATCGGCATTTTCCCGGTGCGAATCTCAGCCTGGTTCTTCCTCGGCTTCTGGTTCCTTTACCAACTGTTCGAAGCGAACTTCGGCCTGTTCGGCGCGAGTGCACACGGTGGCGGCGTCGCCTTTTTCGCTCACGTCGGCGGCTTCGTGTTCGGGTTCATCGTCGCGTCGCTGCTCGCCAACGGCGGTCGCCTGAATCTGCGCACTGACGATCCGCGGGCACTCCGCGCTCCGGCCTGACTTGAAGCGCGAGCGGCGATGGCAGTTCTACTTGCTCATCGTCTCCGTTCACCCACGAGCCTCCGGGCTGCCGCCGGATCGAGCGGCCGTGGCAGCGTGCACGGCCTTCGTCAGCTCGAGGATCTGGTTGGAGAGATCGAGGAGCTCCCTGTTCTGGCTGTCTTCTTCCTTGACGGTCTGCCACTGTTGATCGGCGATCACCTGCCGCTTGGCGTCCGCCCGGTTCTGGCTGATCATGACGAAGGTCGAGAGGAAGATCGCCTCGAGCGAGACGATCATCGTCAGCAGGCCGTACGGGTACTTCTCGACTCCGAACCCGATCCAGCAGCCGAACCAGACGATGTGGATGTAGACGAAAGCCATCGATCCGGCGAACGTCGTGATCTGATCCGCAATTCGATTCTGGACGCTCTCCGCACGCTGTCGCGCGTGCTCCAGCAGGACGGGGTTGGGCTCGAGCGAGAGGTGCGAGGTGCGCTGAATGAGAAGCGAGTCTGACAACTCCGAACGCCTCCTTCCGAGTGGATTCGTCGCCTGATCAGACGATGATGACGGCATGACCGCCGAGCGCGTCAGCCCGGACGAGCCAACCGGGACCCGCGGGCATTCGTGGAACGTCGCTCTCCTGAGCCCGACCGAGCCCGGTCGCCGGAACCGGCGGCCGGCCGATGCCGTCTTCCTCGTCGCCGGGGCGATCGTCGCCGGGCTGACCGCGGTGGTCGCCTCCTCCGCCCCGGGCACCGACGCGAACATCGCGCAGGCCCTCATGGCGGTCCTCGGCTGGGCCGGCGGCCTGTGGCGAACGGTGTTCGTGGGTCTGCTCGTGCTCTCACTGATCATCGTTCTCGACACGGTGGTTCGCCGTCGGTGGGACCTGACGCGCGACGTACTCGTCGCGCTGCTCGTCCTGGTGGGCACAGGAGTCGTGCTGAGCGGCATCGTGGCGTCCGACTGGCTTCCGGTCGAGGGCCACGTGCTCTCGCGCTGGGGATTTCCCGAGCTTCGGCTCGCGACCGCGACCGCGATCATCGTCGTCGTCGGTCCGGAGCTCGTGCGAACGGTCCGGTTAGTCGCGACCTTGTGGATCCCGGTTGCGGCAGTGAGCGCCGTCGTGGTCGGCGCCGCGCTCCCCTCAGAAGTCCTCGGTGCGATGGCCCTCGGCGTCTTTGCCGGTGCGCTGGTCCGCCTGGTGTTCGGCTCGGCTGCCGGCGTGCCGCCCGTGGCGATCGTGCGGAGCGAGCTGGCGGCGCTCGGCGTCGAGGTCAACGATCTCGTGCCGACGCCCGAGCAGAGCGTCGGCTCGGCGGCCTATGTCGCCCGCGACGCCGAGAGCCACAGCCTGAAAGTGCGCGTGCTCGGCCGCGACGCGCAGGACACCCAGCGTATGGCACGACAGTGGCGCTCGCTCTCGTACAGGGATCCACCCCGCAGCGCCCCCGTCGGCCGCGTCGAGCAGGTCGAGCACGAGGCCCTGGCGACGCTCATGGCCGCCCGGGCCGGGGTGCGCGTTCCCGAGGTCGTGATCGCCGCTCTCGGACCGGAGGGAAACGCCCTCATCGTCACCCGCCAGCCGAACGTCGAGCCACTCGAACGCTCCAGCCCCGACCAGGTCTCGGACGACACGCTGCTCGAGCTCTGGCGGCAGGTCGACCGACTCCACACCGCGGGGATCTCGCACGGCCGGCTCAACCTCGGCAACGTCCTCCTCACCGAGGACGGCCCGATAATCGTGGATTGGGCGGCGGCCACGCTCGGCGCCCCGCAATCGGCACTGGACATCGACGTGGCGGAGCTGACGGTCGCGAGCACCGTCCTCGTCGGTCCCGATCGCGCCTGGCGCTTGGCGGTCGATGCCGGCTGGGCCGACGCCGTCGGTCGCGTCCTTCCGTACCTGCAACGGGCGGCGCTCACCCCGCACCTCCGCGACCTCGCACGCAAGAGCGAGATCGGGCTCAAAGATCTGCGCCAACAGGTTGCCGAGACCACCGGCCGGGACGTACCCGAGGTCGTGCCGCTGCACCGGTTCCGCCTCAAGGACGTGGCGCTCACTGCGGCACTCGTATTCGCGGCCTACCTGATCATCTCCCAGCTCGCCGACATCGGCTTCCGCACGATCGCCCACGAGCTTCGCCAGATGGACGTCGCCTGGTTCCTGCTTGCATTGATCCTCGCGCAGGCCACCTTTATCGCCTCCGGGATTTCGTTTCGCGGCGCGGTGCCCTCACCGCTCGCGCTCCTGCCCTGCGTCGTGCTGCAGTCGGCGATCAAGTTCATCAACCTGACGGTGCCCAGCTCCGCCGGCCGCATCGGCATCAACATCCGCTTTCTGCAGCAGATGGGGGCGCCGACTCCGCAGGCGGTCGCAGCCGGAGCGGTCGACGACATCTCGGAGACACTCGTGCAGATCGCCCTCGTCCTGATCACGCTTCCCTTCGTCCACATCACGCTCCAGACCGGCGATCTGAACGCTCCCTCCGGCCGCCTCGTCACGACGGTGCTCATCCTCCTCGCGCTCGTCGTCGTCGCGGTCGCGGCGGTGCCGGCCCTCCGCGCGAAGATGCTCCCCCCGATCAAGAACGCGGCCTCGAGTCTCTGGGCGGTCATCAGCGACCGGCGCAAACGGCTCGAGCTCTTCGGCGGCAACATCGCCTCCGAGACCATCTACGCGCTCGCGCTCGGAGCGACCTGCCTCGCCTACGGCGTCCACCTCTCCCTCGCCGAGCTCATCCTCGCCAACACCGCAGCCTCCGTGTTCTCGAGCCTGATCCCCGTCCCCGGAGGCGTCGGCGCAGCCGAGGCGAGCATGACCGCCGTTCTCGTCGCGCTGGGCGTCGACAACTCAACCGCCTTCACGATCGCATTCACGCAACGGCTGTGCACGTACTACCTGCCGCCGATCTGGGGCTACGCCTCGCTGCGCTGGCTCAACCGCAAGGGATACCTGTAGGTTTCCCTTCGGTGCGGAGCCGCAGGTGTGTCTGCCTTCACCTTGCGATGACTTTGACGGGCATGCCGACTTCTGCGAAGTCGTACGTCCAGCGGGCGACCGCGGGGGCCTGCCGAACGCAGCCGTGTGACGCTGGGTACGCCGGCACGTCGGAGAACTCGTGAAAAGCGATACCGCCGACGAACGGCAACGCCCACGGGAGCCACTCGCGGAAGGGCGTCGACCACCAGCGGGTGATCTTCGCGTAGACGTGGTAGCTACCCGGTGGCGTCGGGGTGGACGGTTTGCCGCTCGAGACCGCGATTGCCCGCACGACTTCGTTGTCGTCGATCAGCAGCGCGACCTGGCGATCGAGCAGGATCTCGGCGCGCTTCCCGGCGCCGCCGCGGCTGAGAGGCGTGGGGCGCGATGCAGTCAGCAGCCTCGATTCAGTCCGCGCGTCGAGCAAACCGGTGCGGTTGAGCCGCTCCCACTTCTGGAACGCGAGGACGGCGTTCTGCGTCACGGGGCCGAGCCGGCCGTCCGCGTCACCGTCGATGAGGTACCCGAGCTCGATCAGCCGCTGCTGAACGTCCCGTATGTGATCGTTCGGCGGCCGGAGCCTAGGTTGCGGTGGCGTCGGCACGGCAACGTTCGGCGTCTGGAGGTAGCGGAACGTGATCGGCCTGGCGGTACGAACGTCAGGGAACACACCGGCGACCTTCGCGCCGTCGACCAGGAGCTGAACTCGCTCCGCTCCTTCCGGCCCGGTGAGCGTGCGGACGAGCTGGGAGAGACGCGCGAGCAGGCTCATCTCGTCGCGTCCCGACGTGAACCGGGCACCGAGGTCGACGGTCGCGAGCCCGTCCGCAACCGCCACGCTGCGCACACGTGTGCGGCCGGGCACGTACGTGCGCATTCCATGCTTGAGCTCGGCCGCTGTCGGGCCCGCGACCAGTTGCTCGACGGCGTCAGTGGGTGACGTGCCCGGACGCATCACGCGCACGAGCTGCTCCCCCTGGACGAAATAGACGGCGATGCGGCCCCTCGGCGACCCGGCGGCGGTCGCGCCGACCGCGACGGCGAGCGCGAGCAGCCCTGCTGCGCAGGCAGCCGTCGCGGCGCGGCGCACTTTCCCTGGATTCGTCAAGACGCGTTGCTGAACCGGCGGTCTGCGGCGTTCCCGGCCGTAGGCGTCAGCGTGCTTTCGCGGTCTGGCTGACGCTGTGGAGGGAGAAGGCGAGAGAGATCTGCGTAATCCCGCGGATCAGCGTCATCGCACCGACAAAGGCGACCAGCAGCGTCGCGCTCGTCCGCCAGCTGCCCGCGGCCCAGAACCCGAGCCCGAGCTCGATCAGACCGGACACGAGCTGAATCCACCAGCCGGGAACATTCCTCATCGTCAGCGACGAGACGACGTTCCAGGTGCCGGCGAAGATGAAGTAGAAGCTGACCACCGCGGCGAGCGCCACAAAGGTGTTGCCCGGCGTGAAGAACGAGACGACTCCGACGATGATGAAGATCACGGCCAACAGCGCGTGCAACACCCGCCACCAGCCGCGAGAGACCATCGCAAGCGCGAACTCGACCGTTCCAAACATGATCGCGAGGATCCCGAACAGGATCGCAACCGCGACCACGGAGTCGTAGTCGAAGCGGAAGACGATGATCGAGACGACGATCCACGCGACGCCGGTGACGAGCAGAAGCCACCAGTAGCGCCCCGCCCGCTCGGCGCGGCCGCGGATCCCAAAAATGTCCGGCATCGTCGGCATGGGGTTTTCGGTCTGTGCCAAGACGATCGCTCCTTGTTTCGAACGTGCGACGCAGCCCTGGGGACTGCATCGCAAGACACCAGCGGTCGGAATCTATTCCTTTCGCCGTAGCGCGCGCCGGCCGGCCGCCCGCGACGTAACCGCAGCGACCGCTGCGGGACTTCCCGGAGCGAATCGAGCAGAGCACCAATGCGCGCCTGCTCGGCATCGACGATAGTAAGGTCATGCCGGTGGACGACGACCGCGAAGACCCGCTCGTCCGGAAGGCGAAAGATCTCGACGAGCTCGTGGCCGCCGGAGAGAGCGAGAAGACGCCGTTCATCCTCCTCGGCCGCGTCTGGATCGTCATTGCAGCTGCGGTCCTGGTGATCTTCGCACTGGCGATGCTCGCGTACAGCCTCGCGACGTAGGAAGACCGCCCTAACGACGGTCGCCGGGTGGAGCGATTAAGACAGGACGTCCGGAGTGCTCGGCGACCTCGTGGGAGGGCTCCCCTCGACCCCCGTTGGCGATTGGTATTGGCCGCCGATCCCTCAAAACGTCAACCAGGCTGCGAGCGGCGCGCAGTGTTGCGCGCCGCCCAGTGCTCCGATTAACGAAGTGGTCCGAATGACGCTCGCACCTCTCTGGCGAAAAGCTCCGGCTCTTCCCAGGCGGCGAAGTGCCCGCCGCGCTCGGCCTTGTGGAAGTAGGTGACGTTCGGGTATCCCGCCTCGACCCAGCTGCGCGGGCTCTGCCAGATTTCGTCGGGAAACGTCGTGAAGCCGACCGGAAGCGAGACCGGCGGAGGAGCCTGGCCGCTCGCAGCCGCATGCGCTGCCGCTTGTCCGTTCTCCCAGTACGACCGCGCCGCGGAGGCACCGGTGCCGGTCAGCCAGTACAGCGTGATGTTGTCGAGAATGTGGTCCGGCGTGAGATTCCCAGACGGCTCCCCGTCGACGAAGGCGTGGGAGATCTTGTAGTAGGCGTCCGTGTCGTGGTCGAGCATCCAGGCCGCCAGCGCGACGGGTGAATCCAGCAGGGCGTAACCGATCGTCTGCGGCCGCGTGCTCTGCTCGAGGAAGTAACCAAAGCCGCTCGCCCGGAAGGCGTTGATCGCCTCGCGGGCGGCGCGTTCCTCCTCGGTGTTCTCGGGCACAGGGGCGCCGGACAGAGTCGTGACGAGCAGGTTCATGTGGATGCCGAGCAGCCCCTCCGGCGCCTGCCGGCCCATCTGGTCGGTCACCGAGGCGCCGACGTCGCCGCCCTGGGCGACGTAGCGGGTGTAGCCCAGCCGGTGCATCAGCTCCGCCCAGGCTTTCGCGATGCGGCCGACGTTCCAGCCGACCTCGGTCGGCTCGTCGGAAAACCCGTACCCCGGGAGTGACGGCAGCACGAGGTGAAAGGCGTCCTCGGCGCTTCCGCCGTGTGCGGTGGGATCGGTTAGCGGGCCGACGGCCTCGAGCAGCTCGATCACCGAGCCGGGCCAGCCGTGCGTCATGATCAGCGGCAACGCATCCTCGTGCTGCGACTTCACGTGGATGAAGTGGATATCGACTCCGTCGATCTCCGTTGTGAACTGCGGTAGCGCATTCAGCTTGGCCTCGGCCTTGCGCCAGTCGTAGTCGGTCTTCCAGTAGCGGGCGAGCTCCTGGATCGTCGCCAGCTGCACGCCCTGCGACCGGTCGTCGACGAGCTCCTTGCTGGGCAACCGCGCTGCGTCGATGCGCCGGCGCAGGTCGTCCAGCTTGTCCTGCGGAACGTCGACCTGGAAGGGACGGACTCCGGTTGCGGTTTCGGCGGTCGTACTCATGAGAACCTCCTTCGTTGGTGCGGGCGGGTGCGACGACCTCCTCTCGGATTCGGGGACCTTCTCGGATTGGGGGACCTCGCCGACACTACTCCTGCCTGTCCGGCTTGAACAACGGGGACACCAGATCGACCAACGGCTCTCGGGCCGAAGGTCGTCAACGATACGGGGAAGGTCTTGATGGCCCACGTCGCGGGATGATCGAGGGGGTAAACCGCGGGCTCGAGTCCCGTCGCTCCCGCTCACCGGCCGAGCCGCCTGACGGCCTGCATGCCGACCTCGATGAGCGACTGCGACGCATCTTCGCGGAACGTAGCCTTCCGCCGGTGGTCGAGTGAGCGTCCAGGGACTTAACCTCACGGGCTGCCCGATGCGGGTCCGCGTCTCGGAGGCGCGGACCAGGAAGCGTGGCGGCGACGATCTCATTCGCCGAATACCCGGACCAATTAGCTCGGTGTAGTCAACTCGGGGCGGGAGGTGACTCAGTTGTGAGTTCGGTTGTGTGCAGTACGACGAGCCGGTCGATGTCTTCTCCTTCTCTCGGGCTGCGCCGGATCGTGACGCTCGCCTCGCGCTCGACGAGCACGAGCTCTCCAATCGAGTTGTCGAACGTTTCCGTGCGCAGGCGCCGCCATTCCGCCGAAGGCGCGGCGACACCTGCAAGGCGGGCGAGCGCCTTGAAGACGGTGGCGGAGGCGCGAGACGCCGTTGCGCGGACGATGCGCCTCTCCTTCGGCGAGAGCGGATTGCGGAAGGGCGAGCACGTGACCTGGAACACGCGGCACGCGCGGTCACCCGTCCTCAGGTCGACCTCGGACACGTAGGCGCAGTGCACGTCACCGCCGAGCAACAGGATCGATGCCGGTGCAGGGTCGTCTCCGGTGCCGCTTACGATCTGGCGCAGCCAGTCGCAGAGACGCTCGAACGATCGGTTGAACGCCGGCCAATGCTCTAAGTCGACTGCTCGCCGGAGACGCTCGCTCAGAGCGGCCATGTTCTTGCCCCAGCGCCCTGTGCAGAGGGCCTCGTTCCAGGCCTGGAGGTGGTGGATGCCGCGCGGCATGAAGATGGGGAGCGTGCTCGCGATGATTACGTGGTCGAAACGGCCGACGGAGTGGTCGACGATCCAGTCCCATTCCTCTTCGTCGATCATCTCGCGGTGTCCGTCTGCGAGCACGCGCGCCGCGCGCGAGTCGAGCACGAGGAGGCGCGTGTCGCCGAAGTCGCGGTAGTAGGCCCAGCGGCTCGCCGCTGACTCCCGGTCCCACGCATGAGCGGCCTGCCGGAGACGCGGGCCGGCGTCCTCGTCTTGCTTGACGAGCTCGAGCATCTGTTCCTCCGCGAGCTCCGGCGGCGAGAGGTTTCCGAGGTGCTGGTAGATCCAGTACGCCATGAAAGCGCCGGTGATGCGCGCTTCCCACCACGCCTGCTCGCGCATTTCTTGCACCCAGGCCCAGGAGATGTTCCAGTCGTCGTGGACGTCGTGGTCGTCGAAGATCATCGTGGTCGGCACAGTGGAGAACAGCCAGCGGATGTCGGGGTCAGACCACGATTCGCGGTAGAGGCGCGTGTACTCCTCGAAATCGGCGATCTGCTCGCCGGGCGGCTGGTCGGTGTCGCGCCTGCTCCGGATGAAATCGAGCGTCGCAGGGGAGACTTCGTCTGCGTACACCTGGTCGCCGAGCAGCAGGACCGCGTCGGGCCATGCGGTCTCTCCCCGTTGAAGCTGCTTCGCGTACGTCCAGAGCGCATCGATGCCGATCTCTCGAAGGTCGTCGGGCCACTGCGTCGCGAACACGGTCGGCTGGGGCGCACCGATGCGGCAGGAGCCGAACACGAGCCGCGACTGCCGCTGATTCGCTCGGGTGTGGACAACCGATCTCGGTCGTCCGTCCTCCGGCGGCCACACCGTGATGCCGCCCAGGCGCACGTCGTACGGCGTTGCGGTCGCCGGCTCGAGGTCGTCGACGAGGAGAAGCGCGTAGTGATGGCCTTCGACTGCGAAGGTGCGGGTGCTGTGGCCGAGGATCTCGACCTCGCAGGACGCGCTCGTCTCGACCCAGAACGTCGCGCTTTCGGTCCCCGCATACCGGAGCATGGGACCGAGCACGAGTTCGGTCACGTTGCGCTCGCGTGGACGCGCGTCATGAGAGTCCGGGGCCTTTCAGCATGAGAGCGGAGCGAAGTGTGTCGTTTTTCGATCGACTAGATGCGCCGGTAACGCGCTTCCATGATCGAGAAGACTGCGAAGGCGATGAGGCCCGCGGCGACAATGCCGAGCAGCCAGGAGCCGTAGGCGCCGTCGTAGAGCTTCGCGAGCGCCCCGTCGAGCCCGATCGCCTCGTTCGCCTTGTAGTCGATCGACGCTTTGACGAGGAAGATGCCGACGAAACCGAACACGACCGCGCGCGCGACGTGGCCGATGGTGCCGACGGCGGTGAACCACTTCTTGACCGGGCGCGACATCTTCTGGGTGTTCGAGTCGTCGAGGAACTTC
>DASVFB010000081.1:0-4621 GCA_036380275.1 Gaiellaceae bacterium
GGGAAAGTAGCGCAGGAGCGGCCGCTCGTTGCGCGACCAGAGCGCAAGTTCGCCGCCGTCGTTCTCGAGGACGCCGCGAAACCCATCCCACTTCGGCTCGTACTGCCAGTCGTCACCTTCCGGCAGGGTGCGGACGAGCTGTGCCTCCATCGGTGGGAACGGAACGTTTGGGCCGGGCACGCCCGACGAACGGTACAGAGGGTTGAACCGCGGGGTCTCGGCGGCTCTTCGAGTCAGTTCAGCCAGGGTGCGAGGAAGAGCTCGATCTCACGGCAACCGCTTGGGCGCTCGAGCTTTGCGCGCACGAACTTTCCCTCGACAACGACGAGGGTTGGCATGGTCGTGATCCCGAAACGTTCCACGAGGTCTGGCCGATCTTCCTGGGCGACGCGGTAGAGCTTGAACGTCTCGTGGTTCTGCCGTCGCTGCAGAACCTGAGCAAGGAACCCTTCCGTGCGCCGGCAGGTGCCGGACACGCTCGAGTGAAAGAAGACCAATCCGGGCTGGACGCCGGCGCGCACGGACGCGGCGGCTGAAGCCATCTCTTACCTCCTTCGTGGACCGACCCGTCGAGGTCGGACACGCTTCGCTCGGTACCCGAGGCTATTCCTTCACAAACCATTTCGCTTCGTCACCGAGGTTTGGGAAAGAGGTGTCTAAGCTGAACGACTCGTGCGCAGGGTCGTAGTCACCGGGCTCGGAGCGGTCACGCCGCTCGGCAACGACGCGCCGTCGACATGGCAAGCAGCGCTCGCAGGGCGGAGCGGGATCGACTGGATCAACTCCTTCGACGCAAGCGGCTTTCCCGTGCGCGTCGCCGCGGAGGTCAAGGACTTCGATCCCGCGAGCGTGGTGCCGCCGAAGGAGGCGCGCCGACTGGAGCGCAACGTTGTCCTTGCTGTGGCCGCTTCGAAGGAGGCGGTTGCGGATGCGCGGCTGGACGCCTTCGACCCAACGCGGGTCGGGATCGTCCTCGGCTCCGCGATCGGCGGCGTCACCGGATTGCTCGAGCAGGGAGACGTGTTGCGCGAGCGCGGCTCAGATCGCGTGTCGCCGTTTTTCCTGCAGAACGTGCTGGTCGACTCGGCGAGCGGGCAAGTAGCGATCACGCTCGGCATCCGCGGCCCGAACTACGCGGTCGTCTCGGCGTGCGCGACCGGCTCGCACGCGGTAGGCGAGGCCGCACAGTTGATCAAGCGCGGCGACGCGGACGTCGTCCTCGCGGGCGGCACGGAGGCCTGCATGCACCCGCTGATCCTCGCCGGCTTTTGCGCCATGCGCGGGCTTGCAGTCGAGGACGAGCATCCACCGCACGCGTCGCGGCCGTTCGACGCGACGCGCGCAGGCTTCGTGATGGGCGAGGGTGCCTGCGTGCTCTTGCTCGAGGAGCTCGGGGCCGCCCGTGCGCGCGGTGCGACGGTGTACGCCGAGGTGCTCGGCTACGGCGCGTCGAACGACGCGCACCACATGGCTCAGCCGGATCCCGAGTCCGTCGGAGTCTCGGAGATGATGCGCGCGGCGTTGCGGCGAGCCGACGTCGCGCCCGAGCGCGTGGGCTACATCAACGCCCACGGGACGTCGACGCCGCTCGGCGACGCGGCCGAGACGCGCGCGATCAAGGACGTCTTCGGTGCGCACGCGTACGAGCTCACGGTGTCGTCGACGAAGTCGATGACTGGACATTGCTTCGGCGCCGCCGGCGCGATCGAGGCGATGATGTGCGTTCTCGCTCTGAAGGAAGGGATCATCCCGCCGACGATCAACTACCAGCACCCGGATCCGGAATGCGATCTCGACTACGTGCCGAACGAACCGCGCCGCGCGCAGGTGGACGTGGCGTTGTCGAACGCGATGGGGCTCGGCGGGCACAACGGGTGCGTGTTGCTTGGGAGGTACGAGACGTGAACCTGGTCGATCCGAAGGCGGACGCTTACGCCGAAGCGCACACGACTCCGAGCGGCGAGCTGTACGAGCGTCTCGCGGCGGAGACACACGAGAAGACGACCGTGCCGCAGATGATGGTCGGCGAGGTCGAGGGCCGTTTCCTCGAGTTTCTCGTCCGGCTGACCGGCGCGCAGCGGGTGCTCGAGCTCGGGACCTTCACGGGGTACTCGTCGCTGTCGATGGCGCGCGGCCTGCCCGAGGGCGGTCGCGTGATCACGTGCGACGTCAATCCGGAGACGACTGCGATCGCGCAGCGCTACGCCGAGGAGGCGGGCTTGATCGACCGCATCGAGTACCGGCTGGGTCCGGGCGTCGAGACGATCGCGCAGCTCGAAGGTCTGTTCGATCTCGTCTTCATCGACGCGGACAAGCCCGGGTACATCGACTACTACGAGGCGGTGCTGCCAAAGCTCGCCGACGGCGGCCTCATCATCGCCGACAATGCGTTGCGCGCCGGACAGGTGCTTGCGGAGGATGCGGACGAGCCGATGCATGCATTCAACGAGCACGTTCGGAACGATTCCCGCGTCCAATGCGTGCTCTTGACCGTGCGCGACGGGATGTTGCTGATCATGAAGCGCTGACGCGCTCGGGCGTCAGTTCGTCGAGCGAGTGCAGGACGACGTCGGCGAGCGCGAGCACGTCGTCGCTCGGCGCGTAATACGGGTTCGGGATCGCGATCACGCGCGTGCCGGCCGCCCGTGCGGATCGAATCCCGTTCGCGGAATCCTCGACGGCGGCGCAGCTGGTTGGGTCGACTCCGAGCCTGCGCGCAGCCTCGAGGTAAACGTCGGGTGCCGGCTTCCCGTGCTCGACTTCCTCAGAGGAGACGGTCGCACGAAAGTGATGTGCGATGCCCGCGAGCTCGAGCACCGCGTCGATCACCTCGCGGTTCGACGACGATGCGAGGCCGAGCGGCCATTGCGCGGCCAGCCTGTCGACGGCCTCGACGGCGCCCGGCATGAGCGGCAGCGACTCCCGGTAGCGCGCGTGCAGGCGCCGCACGACCTCGGCGTTGATCTCCTCGGGCGGCTCGGCGAGCCCGATCACGTCGTGCATGTACCCGGACCATTCGGTCGAGCTCATTCCCATCATGTCCGCCTGGGCGCGCTCGTGCCAGCGGCCGCCGCGCTCACGTGCGAGTTGCTCGCGCACCTCGTCCCAGATCTGTTCCGAGTCGATCAGGACGCCGTCCATGTCCAAAACGACGGCGGCGATGGTTGAAAACACAGCCGTCACACGGCGTGATAGCCGTGCTCGCGATAGGCGAGCGCAGGGCCCGGCTCGCCTTGTTCGAGTGCGACGACCTCGCCGACGAAGAAGGTGTGGTCCCCCGTTGCATATTCGGCCCAGATTCGGCACTCGATCCAGGCCAGCGCGTCGGCCAGCAGCGGTGCGCCTGTGACGCCGTCCCGCAGGGCCACGCGGTCCCACAACACGATCGGCGGCGCGCCGCGCGCAAAATGCGCGGCCACGTGCGCCTGGTCGCCGCGCAGGATCGAGACGCCGAACGCACTCGCGCTTCGCAGCAGTTCGTGCAACCCGAGGTCGCGCCCGACCGAGATGCCGACCAAAGGCGGCTCGAGCGACAGCGAGACGAGGGAGCCGACGGTGACGGCGAGGCGGTCACCCTGCGCGTCGGTGCCAACGACGCAGACCCCGGCGGGGAACAGTCGCATGAGCGAACGCAGCTCCTCGCCGGTCGGCACGGAGACAACGCTAACGGTCAGACGAATGCCTGCACGAGCAGCGCGATCCCCGCAACGACGAGGATGCCCGCGATTGCACGCTTCAGCTGCGTCTCAGGGAGATGGCCGGTGAGCCGGGCCCCGAGCAACGCCCCAGGGATGGACGCTGCCGCGCCGACGGCAAGCAGCGTCCAGTCGACGCCGCCCGGCAGGTGTCCGAAGACGCCGGCGGCGCCGACGAAGAAGCCGACCGTGACGTTCGTT
Source organism: Gaiellaceae bacterium (assembly GCA_036380275.1). Lineage (GTDB taxonomy): Bacteria > Actinomycetota > Thermoleophilia > Gaiellales > Gaiellaceae > DASVFB01. The sequence goes on from DASVFB010000081.1 coordinate 3,897, forward strand.
CCGATCGCGGCGGCGAGCGGCTCGCCCATCCGCAGCATCGCCGGCAGGCGCAGCGAGCCGAGAATCAGACCGACGAAGCCGCCGAGCAGGCCGATGCCGCCGCCGATCAGCACGGTTTCGGCAGGAGTCATCCGCCGTGGAGGCGCGGGCTGTCGAGGCCGCAGCAGGTCGACCGCCATGAGCAGAAGGACGACTCCGATCGTCGCGAGGAAGGCTTCCTTCGGAACCTTTCCGGAGAGGTACCCGCCCACGATCGCGCCCGCCATCGAGGGCGGCGTCAGCCAGGCGACGAGTCGCCAATCGATGCGGCCCGCGCGGATGTGCGCGACCGCCGCCGTCAGCGCGGAGACCCCCGAGATGCCGATGTTCGCGCCCGCGCCCGCCGCGGGATTCGTGGCGACGAGGACGATCAGGGGCAGCCTGATGTTCCCAAGCACGAGCCCGACAGCGCCACCCGCGACCGCAACGAGGAAGCACCACGCGGCGACGAGCGCGAGCTCCACGTTGAGACGCTAACGCAGACGCACTATCCTTGACTCGATGCCCAGGACCCCGGCATCACGTCCGCGCTTGCGCGGCGTGTCACATCTCTCGATGTTTCCGGTTGCCGCCGGGCTGGCGATTCCGCTCGCCTTCGTCGGGCGCAGCGACGCGGCGCTCGTCTCGGCGATCGTGTTCGGCTCCGCGGTCACCGCGATGTTCGCGGTGAGCGGCTTCTACCACGT
>DASVFB010000082.1:0-19960 GCA_036380275.1 Gaiellaceae bacterium
GCCGCTCGAGATCGCGCATCTGCTCGCGTCGTTCCTCGAGCGCGCCGAGCGCACGCTCGACATCGCGATCTACGACGTCAACCTCCGCGACGAGACGGAGAACATCGTGCTGGACGCGCTGCGCGCTGCCTCGCGGCGCCGCGTGCGAGTCCGGCTTGTCTACAACGTCGACCGCCGGCCGCCGGGAAAGGTCGCGCCGCCTCCTCCCAAGACGCGCCCCGAGGAGATCGAGGCGCTGCCGTTCGAGACCGTCGGCGTCCCTGGGTGGCCGGACCTGATGCACCACAAGTACGTCGTGCGCGACGGCGCCTCCGTCTGGACGGGGTCGACGAACTGGACTGACGACTCGTGGTCGCGCGAGGAGAACGTGATCGCCGTCGTCGACTCGGCGGCGGTCGCCGATCGTTACTCCGAGGACTTCGAGCAGCTCCGGCGGAGGCAGAAGGTGCGCCGCTCCGGCAAGGTGTCGAGCGAGCCGGCAGACGGCATCCGCGTCTGGTTCTCGCCCAAGCGTGGCGGGAGGCTTGCACACCGCATCGCGCATGCGATCGGCCGTGCCGAGCGCCGCGTGCGGATCGCGTCGCCCGTGATCACATCGGGGCCGATTCTCGGCACGCTCGCCGAAGCGATCGCGGACGGCGAGGTCGACATCGCGGGCGTCGTCGACAACACGCAGATCAACCAGGTGCTCAGACAGTGGGCGGCGAATCCGATCCAGACGTGGAAGGCGCCCGCGCTGCGCACCGCGCTCGCCGCGGCTCCGTTCTCGGGCAAACGCACGACGCCGTACGCGCCCAGCTCGGTGCACGACTACATGCACGCGAAGGTGACCGTCTGCGACGACGTCGTCTTCGTCGGCAGCTTCAACCTCTCGCACTCCGGCGAGTCGAACGCCGAGAACGTGCTCGAGGTCAAGGACGCGGCACTCGCGGGACGGCTCGCCACGTACGTGGACGAAGTGCGTGCACGCTATCCGGCGGTGGAGCTCCTGTGAAGCGGCTCGTGCCGCTAGCGCTCCTCATCGCGCTCTGCGGCTCCCCGGCGCAAGCGCTGCGCGTGCCGAGCGCGCCGCGTTGCGCGATCTTCCCGAAGACGAACGCGTGGAACAAGCGCGTCGACACGCTGCCGGTCGCACCCGACTCGGACGCGATCATCCGCTCGATCGGCGCGGACACAGGCTTGCACCCCGACTTCGGCTCAGGCCTGTACCAGGGCGGCAGGATCGGCATCCCCTTCGACGTTGTCACCAGAGCGACATCTCGCTTGCGTGTGAACTTTGAATACGCGGACGAGAGCGACAAGGGGCCGTACCCGATCCCGCGCAACGTGCACGTCGAGAGCGGCGGCGACCGCCACGCGCTGCTGCTCGACCGCGACGCGTGCAGGCTCTACGAGCTGTACGCGCTCACGCGCACGCGGAACGGCTGGCACGCCGGCTCGGGTGCGATCTGGAGCCTCAGGTCGAACAGACTGCGGCCGTCGGGTTGGACGTCGGCCGACGCGGCCGGCCTGCCGATCCTTCCCGGCCTTGCACGCTACGACGAGGTCGACCGAGGCGTAATCGACCACGCGCTCCGCTTCACGGTCGATCGCACGCGGCGCGCGTACATCTCGCCCGCGCGCCACTACGCATCGAGCCTCACCGATCCCGCGTTGCCGCCGATGGGCCTGCGCGTTCGCCTGAAGGCGAGCTTCGACGTGAGCAGCTTCCCAAAGCAGGCGCGCGTGGTGCTCACAGCGCTGAGGCGCTACGGAATGCTCGTCGCGGACAACGGCTCGAGCTGGTACGTCAGCGGCGCGCCCGATCCGCGCTGGAAGAACGACGACCTGCATACACTCGGCCGTGTGAAGGGCTCCGACTTCGAAGTGGTTCAAACCGGGCGCGCTGGGGGTCCGTAGGTCTGAACATGGGGTTCCGCATCCTGCTCGCCGTGTGTCTCGCAGTCGTCGCGCTTGTCGCAGCGGGTTGCGGCGGCTACGGCGGCGGCAACACGAAGACGACGCCCGGCGGCGGAACGACGACGACGTCGGGCTACTAACCGGGCGGGTCAACCCAGGTCGCGCAGCGCGACGCGGGCGGCCGCCAACCCGCAGAGACCGTGCACACCGCCGCCCGGCGGCGTCGACGCGGAGCAGAGGTAGACGCCGCGCACCGGCGTTCGCCACGGCACGGCCTGCAGGGTTGGACGGGCGATGAGCTGCCGCAACGTGTTCGCGCCGCCGACGATGTCGCCGCCGACGTCGTTTCGGTTGTACGCCTCGAAGTCACGCGGCGTCATGACGTTACGGGCGAGGATCAGCTCGCGGAACCCGGGCGCGAAGCGCTCGACCTGCCTCTCGATCGCTTCCGTGGCGTCGCCGTCCCACGCGTGCGGCACGTGGCAGTACGCCCACGCCGTGTGCTTGCCCTCCGGTGCGCGCGACTCGTCGAAGAGACTCGGCTGGGTCAAGATCACGAAGGGCCTCGCACCGGGCGCGCGGCCTTCCCACGGCGCGCGTTCGGAGTCGGCGATCTCGGCGAAGCGCCCGCCGAGGTGCACGGTGGCCGCGCGGCCGCAGGGCTCGCTCGTCCACGGGATCGGGCCGTCGAGCGCCCAGTCGAGCTTGAACGCGCCGGGTGCCTGCCGGAACGAAGGCGCGTAGTCGGTCAGGCCCGCGATGCGGGCGAGCTCACTCGGCGCGAGGTCACAGAGGACGACGTCGGCGCGCGGTAGCTCGTCGACCGTGCTCGAAGTGACGATCTCTCCGCCGAGCGACGACAGGCGCGCCGCGAGCGCGTCGACGAGCGTCTGCGATCCGCCGCGGAGAAACGCCCAGCCGTCGACGTGCGCCGCCGCGCTGAGCACGAAGCCGAAGCCCGCGCTCCCCGCCTGTTCGAGCGGCACCGCGGAGTGCCCCGCGTTGCCGGCGAAAAGCGCGCGTGCGCGTTCGGTCGAGAAGAGGCGCGCGATCGCACGGGCGCTGAGCAACCCCCGGACGAGCGACGGCCGCAGACGAAGCACCTCCCAGCGTGACCACCGTTTCGGCCACGCGCGGACGAACGGCTCGACGAGCGCTCTGTAGCTCTGCGCGTCCGCGCCGAGGCCGTCGGCGGTGTGCTGGAGCTCGCGCTCGAGCGTCACAGCGTCAGCGTCGAGCGCGTGTGCGGCGGGAACAGGCGGGTCGATCCAATCGAGCTCGAGCCCGGTGAACGCCGGCGAGGTCCGCGCGAGCGGCAGCACCGCCGCGCAGACGTCGTGGCGAAACCCCGGCAACGTCAATTCGGCGGTCCGGCAGCCGCCGCCGACGGTTGCCGCAGCCTCGTGCACGGTCACGTCGAGCCCCGCTTGCGCGAGCGTGACTGCTCCCGCGAGCCCGTTCGGGCCGGCGCCGATGACGACCGCGCGCTTCAACGCGCGAGCCGCGTCCAGGCCAGCTCGTGCTTGATCGGCAGCCAATAGTCGCGGTCGAGGAGCGGCCGCACGCGCGCGAAGAGCGCCGCCCGCTCGTCGTGCGGGAGGGCTGCCATCGAGCTCGTCGTCGAGTAGAGCTCGAGCAGCTCGTCCGGATCGACGTCGATCCCGTCCTCCCAACGCTCGTAACGAAGTGGCTCGAACGCGGTGCGCCCGAACGCGCTGTCCCACGGCGGGTTGCGCTGGGCGCTGAAGCGAACCCATGGCTCGCTCAGGAGCTCGAGCGCGTCTTCGGGAAGCGGCGGCTCGGTCTCCCACCAGTGCACATGGATGATCGCAAGCCCGCCGCGCCGGCGAAGCACGCGCGCGATCTCGGGAATCGCCGCCCGCGGGTCGAACCAGTGGAAGGCCTCGCCGACGAAGACGGCGTCGACGCTTGCCTTCTCGAGGGGAATCGACTCCGCCGCGCCGGCTCGAACGTCGCCGTCGCGAATCAGCGCACGCATGGGGTCGTTCGGCTCGACGGCAATCACGTGCGCGAAGCGACCCGCGAGCTCCCGCGTCAACCTTCCTGTTCCCGCCCCAAGGTCGAGTACGCGTGCGTCCGCTTCCAGTTCGAGTGCGGCCTGCGCGCGAGCGAGCAACGGCTGCGAATACGGAGGCCTGACGCGGTGGTACGTCCCTGCGACGTTCCCGAAACTCAGTCGGAGGTTCGAATCGCCCACGTCACCTCGCTCAGCATCGGGAAGACGTAATCGCCGGGCGGCAGCCGCGCCGCGAGCTCGGCCAGCACCTCGTCGCGGTCGTCGCGCATCGCGATCCAGCTCACCGAGGCCGCGAACGCGAGGACGTCGTCGCGGCTGCTCACCTGCTCGTGCTCGACCGTCGCCTCGTGCTCCTCGCCAAATGGGAAGCGTTCGAGGATCTTCTCGTCAGTCCGCTCAGGCCGGCGTGCGTCGTGCAACTCAGAGAGGCGCCGCCGATACGCTTCGGGTAGCGGCGACGGATCACCGGAACGGTTCCAGACCAGCGCGAGCACGCCCCCAGGCCGAAGCACACGCGCAATCTCGGCGACCGCGGTGTCGTTGGCGAACCAGTGGAACGCCTGACCGGCGAACACGGCGTCCACCTCCGCGTCGCCGAGGGGAATCTTCTCCGCGGCGCCTGCGCGGACGTCCGCTTCGGGGACGCGCTCCTCGAGTATCGCGCGCAGCGCGTCGAGCGGCTCGACGGCGATGACGTTCGCGTACCGGTCGGCGAGCGCGCGGGTGAGCTTGCCGGTGCCGGCGCCGAGGTCGAGCACCGTCGCGCCGTCGTCGAGCGGCAGCAGATCGAAGATCCCCGGCGGCCAGCCCGGGCGGCCGCGGTCGTACTCGGCCGCGGCTCGATGGAAGCTCCGCGCCTGCTCGCTCAGCTCACGCCCGCGAGCAGGAAGGCCCGGTTCTCCTTCAGCATCTCGCGTGCGATCACGAGCCGCTGCACCTGGTTCGTGCCCTCGTAGATCTGCGTGATCTTGGCGTCGCGCATCATCCGCTCGACCGGGTACTCCTGGATGTAGCCGTAGCCGCCGAGGATCTGCACGGCGTCGGTCGTCACGTCCATCGCGACATCGGTGCAGTAGAGCTTCGCCATAGCGGAGATCTTCGTCAGGTCCGCGCCCTCCGCGCCCTCGTCGATCAGCTGCCCGCACTTGTAGAGCAGCCCGCGCGCCGCCTCGCATTTCGTCTCCATGTCCGCGAGCATCCCGGCAATCAGCTGGTGCTGGCCGATCGGCCTGCCCATCGTCTCGCGCGACTTGGCGTATTCGAGGGCGTAGTCCGTCGCGCCCTGGGCGAGGCCGAGGCCCTGCGCCCCGATGCCGGGACGCGAGCGGTCGAGGATTCGCATCGCGATCTTGAAGCCCTCGCCTTCCTCGCCGAGGCGGTTCGCCGCTGGGACGCGGCAGTCGTTGAAGAAGATCTCGCCTGTCGTCGAGCCCTTGATGCCCATTTTCGGCTCGATGCGCCCCACCTCGAAGCCGGGACTGTCGGCCTCGACGACGAACGCAGTGATGCCGGAATGTCCGGCGTCGGGATCGGTCTTCGCGAAGACGACGTAGACGTGCGCGACGCCTGCGTTCGTGATGAATCGCTTGCCGCCGTTGAGAACGTACTCGCCGTTGTCGGCCCGCGCGGTCGTGCGCATGGCGGCAGAGTCGGAGCCGGATCCCGGCTCGGTGAGCGCGTACGCGGCGAGCCACTCGCCCGACGCGAGGTTCGGCAGGAAGCGCGCCTTCTGCGACGTGCTGCCGACGAGCTTGATGCCGAGCGAGCCGAGCTCCTGCACGGCGATGATGAGGCCGCTCGTCGCGCAGACCTTGGAGACCTCCTCGACCGCGACCAGCGTCATCAGCGCCGAGGCGCCGATCCCGCCGAACTCCTCGTCGAACATGATCCCGAAGATGTCGTTCTCGCGGTAGAGCTCGACGACGTCCCACGGGAACTCGGCGCTCTTGTCGATCTCGGCCGCACGCGGTGCGATCCGCTCACGTGCGAGGTCGCGCACGAGGTCGCGGATCTCGCGCTGCTCTGGAGTCAGCGGGTCCTGAGGCACCCGCGAAGCCTAGCCTCCGGGCTGTCCCTCATTTCGTCGCAGACGCTCCGCCATTACCCGCATGACCGCCTGCGCGAAGTACGGCGTCTGCATCACGCAGCGCTGGAAGCGACGCTCGTCGACCGGGACGACCGTCGTCTCGCCGACGGCGGTGGCGGTCGCACTGCGCGGCCCGCCGTCGACGAGTGCGAGCTCGCCGAAGATGCCGCCTTCGCCCACGGTCTCGAACTCGCGAGCTCCGTCCTGGATCAGCACCGAGCCCTTGCCGACGACGTAGAAACAGTCAGCAGGATCACCTGCGCGGAAGATCACCTCGCCCGCCGCGACTTCCCTGGCGTCCGCTTCGTTGCCGAACATCCGGAAGTAGTCGTCACTCATGCGGACGACCCTAATCTCGAAAACTCCTGCAGAGAAGGCCGCTATCCGGACCGCAACATTCGCCGGTCAGCCCGAGTAGTGGAACAGGCTCCTGTAGGCGACACCCCAGCCGCCGAGGAACAGCGTCACGGATAGATTCTCGCATCGTGATCCTCGAGAACGGCGTCATCCGCACACTCGACCCGTCGCTGCCCGTCGCGCGGGCGCTCGCGATCGCCGGCGACCGGATCGTTGGCGGCGTCGGCACGCACGAGACTGCGCTCGCGTCGCCCGAGGCAGTGGATCTCGGCGGACGCTGCGCCCTTCCCGGCTTCACCGACGCGCACGTGCACTTTCTGCAGTGGTCGCTCGCGCAGCGGCAGGTGCGGCTCGAGGGAACGCGCTCGCTCGAGGAGGCGGTCGCGCGGGTCGCGGCTGCGGCGCAGGAGACGCCGCGCGGGCGCTGGATCCGCGGCACGGGCTGGCGGAGCGGCGAGTGGCAACCGTCGATCGACCCGACGAAGGCCGACCTCGATGCCGTCACCGGCGACACCTCCGCAGCGCTGATGGCGAAGGACGGGCACTCGCTCTGGCTCAACTCGGCGGCGCTTGCGGCGGCGGACGGCGACCTGCAGGTGCCCGGCGGCGTCGTCGAGCTCGACGACGGTGGCGAGCCGACGGGAGTGCTGCGAGAGGAGTCGGCGTGGGAGTTCCGTCGGCGCTTCGTGTTCGCGCAGATCGGCGACGACGAGCGGCTCGACGCGATGCGCGCGGGAATCAAGCTCGCAGTCTCGCGCGGCGTGACGTCCGTGCACGACAAGGACGGCTGGCTCGGCGACCTTCGTCTCTTCCAGCAGCTGCGCGAAGAGGGCGCCCTTAACCTGCGCGTGTGGCAGTCGCTGCCGCATGAGTACCTCGACGCTCTCGAGCCGCTCGACTTCCGCGCCGGGCTCGGCGACGAGTGGCTGCGTGCGGGCTACCTGAAGGCGTTCATGGACGGGACGCTCGGCTCGCAGACCGCGCGGATGCTGGACGGCTCGGGGGTCGAGATCACGAGCCGCGAGGAGCTCGAGCAGATCGTGCGACGCGGAGCGCGCATCGGCTGGCCCGTCGCGGTGCACGCGATCGGCGACCGTGCGAACCGCGACGCGCTCGACGCGTTCGAGGCGACGCGCGACGAATGGGCGCCGAGAGCGCTCCGCCCGCGGATCGAGCACGCTCAGTGCCTAGCGCCGGAAGATCTGCCGCGCTTCGCGCAGCTCGGCGTCGCCGCGTCGGTGCAGTTCTCGCACGCGCCGTCCGACCGGGATCTCGCCGATCGCTTCTGGTCGGACAAGACCGACGGCGCGTACGCGTTCCGCTCGCTGTGGGAGTCGGGCGCCGTCGTCGCGAACGGATCGGACGCCCCGATCGAGGAGCTCGATCCACTGGCGGGCGTCCGCGCCGGCGTGCTGCGGACAATCGACGAGCGTCCGGCATGGCACGAGCAGCAGGCGCTTTCGGTGGAGCAGGCGCTCGAGGCGACGTGCGTCACGCCGGCGTGGCTCTGCGGCGACGAGCGCCGGCGCGGGAAGCTGCTGCCCGGCTATCTCGCGGACGTCGTCGTCCTCTCGACCGATCCTGTCGATGACCTGGATCGGTGCGAGGTCGTCGCGACGATGGCGGGGGGCCGCTGGGTGTTCAATCCGCCTCCCTGGGAGTAGGATCGCGGCGCCGATGGCGGTAGCGACCGAGCACCGCGTTTCCCGTGACGACGTGATCTGGGGCTTCGGGCCGCACCTCGAGCCCGTGCTCGAGGTCGAGCCGGGCGCCGTGGTCACATTCGAGACGAACGACTGCTTTACCGGGCAGATCCAGTCAAAGGACGATCTCGTCACCGCGATCGACTTCTCGCGCGTGAACAGCGCCACCGGTCCGGTCGCGGTGAAGGGAGCCGACCCAGGCGACTCACTCGTGGTCGAGGTGCTCGATGTGCGCCCCGGGCCGAAGGGCTTCGCGACGATCATCCCCGAGTTCGGCCAGCTGATCGACGACGTCGAGTCGCCCGTCACGTTCGTCTTCGACGTCGAAGGTGACACCGTGCGGATGAACGAGCGCGTGTCGTTTCAGGCGCGCCCGATGGTCGGCGTAGTCGGCGTCGCGACCGACGGCGAGGAGATCGCAAATGGCTGGGCAGGCCGTCACGGCGGCAACCTCGACAATCATCTCCACGGGCGCGGCGCGAAGATCTACTTCCCCGTGCGGCAGCCCGGCGGCATGTTCGCGGTCGGCGACATGCACGCGGCGATGGGCGACGGAGAGATCTGCGGTACGGGCGTCGAGATCGCCGGCGAGGTGGACCTGCGGTTCGACCTCGTCAAGGGGAAGCAGGCCGTGTGGCCCGTGACCGAGCTCGCGCACGCGTGGGTGACGCACGCGACATCGGGCGGCGACGTGCGGGAGGCCCTGAAGCTAGCGAGCGAGGAGGCTGCGCGCGCTCTCGTCGACGAGTGGGGCTTCACGAAAGAGGAAGCGTTCGTTTTCCTCTCGGTCGCTTGCGATGTGAACGTCTGCCAGGCCTGTCAGCCGTCGCCGTTCTCGTCGATCGCGCGCGTCGCGATTCCGAAAACGTCGGCGACGCCGCAGCCGTTCGCCTAACCGGACACGCCCGAGGGACTGTCCCTAGGACAGGTCGGCTCGAGCCATGCCCGAGGGACTGTCCCTGGGAGATGCCCGAAAGGGGCTAGGGCAGGTCGGCGAGGCGCGTGTAGAGCTCGCGCGCGATCTCGACGCCGAGCGGCAGGTACTCCAGCAGGATGCGCTCGTTCGGCGAGTGGATGTTCGACTCGGGCAAGGCGATGCCGCTGAGAATCGTCGGGATGCCCTGATCTGCGAGCGCGGGCACGATCGGCAGCGTCCCGCCGCTGCGTGACAGCAACGGCCGTCGTCCCATCACGTGCTCGAACGCGTCCGCGGCGATCTTCAGGACGGGCTCACCGGGCGACATGAGGCCGGGAGGAGCTCCGCCCGCGAACTCGAGCTTGAGCTCGGCACCTGGGGGCGCCGCTTCGCGCACGAGCCGCTCGACCGCAGCCGCGATCGTGTCGAGATCCTGACCGGGCGCGATGCGGACGGAGAAGTTCGCCTGCGCCGTGACGGGAATCGTCGTGTTCGGCAAGCCCGGCTTGCCGCCGAGAATCCCGTTGAGGTCGAACGAAGGCTCCGCGGTCGTGCGCAAGTAGAACTCGTCGGCCGCGTTCTGGTCGTACGGCACGGCACCGGCGCCCCGCAGCACCTCGACGCCCGAAGTCAACTCGTCCCAGCTCGCGCGCTCCTCATCGGTCGGCGGCTCGAGGCCTGCGCGCAGCGCATCCGGCAGACGTCCGTCGCGCGGCATGATCCCGCCGAGTGCCTGCATGAGCGCGTGCGTCGCATTCAGCGCGGCGTTCCCGAAAACGCCTGAGTGGAGGTCGCGCGCGCCAGTGCGCACCTCGAGCGTGAAGGACAGGACGCCGCGTGTTCCCGTGCAGAGCGCGGGGACGCCCCGCCGCTCCATCGACGAGTCGAAGATGATGCACGCGTCGGCGCCGCGTTCGTCCCGCTCGAGGAACTCCACGATCGAGTGGCCGCCGACCTCCTCCTCGCCGTCGCAAGCGATGCGCAGGTTCACCGGCAGCTTGCCCTCCGCCGCGAGCAACGCCGCACCCTTCAGCAGCGTCCAGAGTTGTCCCTTGTCGTCGGCCACGCCACGCGCGTAGAGCCACTCGTCGCGGACGGTCGGCTCGAACGGCTCGCTGTCCCAGAGCTCGAGCGGCGCCGGCGGCTGCACGTCGAAGTGGCCGTAGACGATGATCGTGCGCGCGTCGCCGTTGCCTGACGACGCCGGGATCTCGCCGACGACGAGCGGCTGCGAGCCCGTCTCCTGGAGCTCGGCCTCGCCCCCCGCGCGGCGAACGAAGTCGCGCACCCACTCGCCCGCTTCGCGCACGTCCGCCTGGTGCAGCGGGTCCGCGCTGACGCTCGGGATCCGCAGGAGCTCGGAGAGCTCGTGAAGCCACGCCTGGTCCACGAGCGCGGAGTCTACGCGGGGTGTTAAGCGACGTCGCGCAGGATCTGCGCGTCGGCGAGTGCGCGCAGCTTCTTCAGCGTCTGATTCTCGATCTGGCGGATGCGCTCGCGCGTGACGTTGAACGTCCGGCCAACCTCGTCGAGCGTACGCGGGTGCTGCCCGTCGAGGCCGTAGCGGAGGACGAGCACTTGGCGCTCGCGCATCGAGAGCTTGTGGAGAATCCGTTCCAGCGTTTCACGGCGGAGCGTCGTCTCGGCGGCTTCGTCGGGAAGCGGTGCCGTCTCGTCGGTGATGAAGTGCCCGAACTCGGATTCCTCCTCGTCTCCGACCGGCTTCTCGAGCGACACCGGTGTCTGTGAGGTGCGCCTGATCTGCTCGACCTCCTCGACGGTGAGATCGAGGTCGTGGCCGATCTCTGCAGAGGTGGGCTCGCGACCGAGCTCCGCGCGCAGCTTCCGCTCGGAGCGCACGATCTTGTTCAGCTTCTCTACGACGTGCACAGGCATCCGGATCGTCCGCGCCTTGTCGGCGAGTGCGCGCGCGACGGCCTGCCGGATCCACCACGTGGCGTACGTCGAGAACTTGAAGCCCTTGCGATAGTCGAACTTCTCGGCCGCACGGACGAGGCCGATCGTGCCCTCCTGAATCAGATCGAGGAACGGCAAGCCCTGGTTGCGGTAGCGCTTCGCGATCGAGACGACCAGACGCAAGTTCGCCTCGATCATGTCCTGCTTCGCGGAGTGGTCACCGCGCTCGATGCGCTTTGCAAGCTCGACCTCCTGCGCGGCCGTCAGCAGCTCGACCTTGCCGATGTCCTTCAGGAACAGCTGCAGCGAGTCAGTCGATGCCTCGAGCGCGCGTGTCCGGACGGCCGGCGCCTCGTCGTCGTCCGTGACCGCCTGGGGGACGATCTCGATCTGCTGCTCCTCGAGCGCCTGGAAGAGCTCGTCGAGCTGCCCCGCCTCGAGGTCGAAGTCGTCGAAGGCGACCGCGATCTCGTCCGCGGTCAGCGAGCCGCTCTCGCGGCCCGACTCGAGCAGCGCCCGAGCCTCATCCGTGTCGAAGATGTCCTCGACGCGCTTCGGCGTTGCCTGAACCTGGCTCAAACGCTTCCCCTCCCTGCCCTTTCCCTGCGAGTCGGCAGTGTTGCAGTCGTTTCGGACACCCGCCATAGGCCGAACGGCTCATCTTCGAATCACTTGGTCCTAACATTCTCAAGACGTTTGAGAAGGGTACGCGCTTCCCTTGCGAAGGTGGATCCGGGCTTCTCTGCGACGGCCAGGCGGAGCTCGCGTCGGGCCTGATCGAAGGCCCCGATCCAGATCGAGAGCAGGCCGAGATGGAAGCGAACCGTTTGCGCATGCGGAAAACGGCGCACGAGCGGCCCGAGACGGCCAAATGCCACCGCAGGGCGATCCTTGTCGTAGAGCCCCACTGCAGCGGCCACCTGCGCGTCGGGACTCCCAGGCGCCAGCGCCGCAGCAGCCGCAAACTCCCGCTCGGCAGAGATCGGGCGCCCGCTGCGCTGGAGGCGCACACCCCGGACGAGCCGACGCTGCGCCGGAGTCGTCGCGCGGGAGAACGTCGCCTGGAACGGCGGCAGGCCTCCCGGCGAATCAGGATGGAGCCAGTCGCCGGCACGCACGGCCGAAGGTGTGTCGGGCTGCGACCGCTTGGCCTGCTTCCAGGCGGCGAGCGCGGCCGCGCTGTCCCGCCGCCAGAAGAGCGCGAGCCCCAAATTGAGCAGCACGAAGGACGACTTCGGGTGGCTACCGGCCAGCGTTTGGAGCTGCGAGACGGAGCCGACTGCTGCCTGAACCTGCCGCGACAGCGCCGGCGGCGCCGTCCAGTCGGCCCCAAAGGGCGGCTTGCCCGGCCGCGGCCCGGGCGGGTGGTTCGCGGTAAGGGCGGTTACGGCCACGACCGTTCCGGCCGCTGCGGCGGCAATCACGCCGACGATCGAGTAGATCCGAACCCGGGGGGACACCGGAAGAACCTAGCCGCAGCTACCGTTTCAAACAGGACAGTGACGACGTATCGCGAGCATCTGGCGCGGACGAAGGCCGAGATCGAGGAGATCGGCTCGCCTGCCCTCGCGGAGGCGCTCGATTCCGACTCGCCGCCGCTCGTGGTCGACGTCCGCGAGCAGGACGAGTGGGACGAGGGGCATGTTCCGACCGCCGTCCACATCCCTCGCGGCCACCTGGAGTCGAGAATCGAGCGCATCGCCCCAGATCGCGAGGCGCAGATCGTCCTGACCTGCGCGTCCGGTGTCCGCTCGGCGTTCGCCGCGAAGACGCTGGAGGAGCTCGGCTACCACCACGTCAGCTCGCACGAGCCCGGCTTTACGGGCTGGAAGCGCGACGGTTTTCCGGTCGTCGTTCCACACGGCCTCGAGCCGGAGCAGCGTCGCCGTTACTCGCGCCACCTGCTGATTCCCGAAGTCGGCGAGGAAGGACAGCTCAAGCTGCTCGAGTCGCGCGTGCTCTTGATCGGCGCGGGAGGCCTCGGCTCGCCCGCGTCGCTGTACCTCGGCGCTGCGGGTGTGGGCAAGCTCGGCATCGTCGACGCGGACGTCGTCGACGAGACGAACCTGCAGCGACAGATCGTCCACTCGACGGCGCGGCTCGGTGAGCCGAAGGTGCGTTCGGCGGCGGAAACGATCCAGGCGCTGAACCCCGATGTAAACGTGATGCAGTTCGAAGAGCGCCTGACGTCCGAGAACGCCGATCGCATCATCGGTGCAGGCTGGGACGTGATCGTGGACGGCGCCGACAACTTCCCGACGCGCTACCTCGTCAACGACGCATCCGTCTGGCACGACGTGCCTGTCGTCCACGGCTCGATCTACCGCTTCGAGGGCCAGGTGACGGTGTTCAAGCCGCACGAGGGGCCGTGCTACCGCTGCCTCTTCCCGCATCCTCCTCCGCCCGAGCTCGCGCCGTCGTGCGCCGAGGGCGGCGTGCTCGGCGTGCTACCCGGCGTGATCGGCTCGTTGCAGGCGAACGAGACGCTGAAGCTCGCGCTAGGGATCGGCAATCCGCTGATCGGCCGACTGATGCTCTTCGACGCGCTGACGGCGACCTTCGACGAGGTCGCGCTGCGGCGCGATCCGACCTGTCCCGTCTGCGGCGACTCGCCGACGATCACGGAGTACATCGACTACGTCGAGTTCTGCGCCGGTGTCGGGGATCACGCGTGAAAACCCCGGAGCCCGACGAATGAGCATCGTCCGAATTCCACCAACCCTGCGCGAGGAAGCAGGCGGCGAGCGCGAGGTACTCGCCGAGGGCGACACGGTGCGAGAGGTGCTCGACGACCTGAACGCGCGGTTCCCCGCGCTCGGCTTACGCATCCTCGACAACGGCGGCATCGTGCGGTTCGTGAACGTGTACGTCGAGGGCGAGGACGTGCGCACGCGCGACGGGCTCGACACCCCGGTCGGCGACGCGTCGACGGTGATCCTGCTGCCCGCGATGGCGGGTGGCTAGCAAGCCCGCTTCGTCGCTCCTCGACCTCGTCGGCAACACGCCGCTCGTCGAGCTACGGAGCTTCTCGCCGAAGCCGTCCGTCCGCGTCTACGCGAAGCTCGAAGGGCAGAACCCGACCGGATCGATCAAGGACCGGATCGCCAAGGCGATGCTGGACTCCGCGCAGCTCGAGCCCGGTGCGCGCATCATCGAGCCGACGAGCGGCAACACCGGCATCTCGCTCGCGCTGATCTGCAAGCTGCGCGGCTACAGCCTCACGTGCGTGATGCCCGAGAACGCGACGGAGGAACGCAAGCGCTTGCTCGAGCTCTACGGAGCGGAGATCGTCTACTCGCCCGGCGAGGAGGGGTCGAACGGCGCCGTCCGGCTCGCGCAGGAGATCGTCGAGCGCGACCCGTCCCTCTTCATGCCGTTCCAGTACGCAAGCGAGGCGAATCCCCGCGCGCATTACGAGGGAACCGGCGCCGAGATCGTCGCGGCGCTCGACCGGGTCGACGTGCTCGTCGCGGGGCTCGGCACGGGCGGCACGCTGATGGGTGCGGGCGCGCGGCTGCGCGAGCGGTGGCCGGACGTCGTCGTCGCCGCGGCGGAGCCGCTGCCGGGCGATCCGGTGATGGGCCTGCGTTCGCTCGAGGACGGCTACGTGCCGCCGATCCTCGACGTGTCGAAGCTCGACCGGAAGGTGCTCGTCTCGAACGCGGAGTCGGTCGCGGGTGTCCGCGACCTGCTCGAGCACGAGGGATTGTTCGCCGGCGTGTCCTCGGGAGCGGTGGTGCACGTCGCGCGCAGCCTCGCCGGCGAACTGGAGGAGGGCGTCGTCGTCTGCGTCCTCGCCGACGGCGGCTGGAAGTACCTCTCGGCGGCTTTCTGGGAGGCCGACGACGTCGAGCGCGCGATGGAGGAGAGCGTCTGGTGGTGATCCCGGCGGAGGTTCGCGCGGAGCTCGCCGAGCACGCGCGCGATGAGGCACCGAACGAGGCGTGCGGTCTGATCGTGATTCGCGACGGACGTGCGGAGCGTTACGTGCGAGGCCGTAACACACTCGAGTCGCCGTACCGCTTCCAGCTCGACGTCGACCCCGACACGTGGTTTCTCGAGGACGAAGGCTACGAGCTCGCGGTCTTCCACTCGCACCCGGAGACGGAGCCGCGCCCGTCGCGCACGGATATCGAGAACGTCGGCCTGTGGGTGGACAAGCCGTACGTGATCTATTCGCTCGCGCGCAACGAGCTCGCCGCGTGGACAATCAGCGACGGCGCGGCGCAGCCGCTCTTGGTTCGGGACGAGGTCCCGGGCCGTGGCCCGGGACCTCGTCCCTAGACTTGCGAATCAGTGCGCGGTGCCCACCGCGAGCGGGATCCGCCACGTGCCGCGGCCGAAGGTCGCCACGTAGAGCATGCCGCTCGCGGCCTGGATCTTCAGATCCTCCGTGGCCGTGCTCGGCAGGTTGCCGCCGAGCTTCGACCAGTGCTTGTCCTTGCCCTGCGAGAAGAACACGCCGAAGTCGGTCGCCGCGTAGACGGTGTCGTTCGCGCGGTCGTAGGCGAGGAAGTTGACCGGCGCGTTCGGCAGCTTGCCGCTCACGTTCTTCCAGGTCGTGCCGTCCGTCGTCTCGTAGACGTTCGCCGACGTGTAGCCCTCGCGGAAACCACCGTACGACGCGTAGGCGTGGTTCGAGTCGAGCGGATCGACGATCACGGACGTGATCCACCGCGCCGGGTCCGGCGCGAACGGGTTCGGGAACTCCTGCCACGCCCCGCCGAGGTCAGTCGTCTTCCAGAGCCGCCCGTTGTCGGTGCCGACGTAGATCGTGTTCGGGTCGGACTTGGACGGCGCGATCGTCGAGATCGTCGGGAACTGACCCGCGTAGAGCGGGTTGTTGTTCGGCCCGTCATCAGGCGGCGCCGGCCCGGTCAGCGAGTCCGGCGTGGCGATCGTCGTCCACGTCGCGCCGCGGTTGATGGAGCGGAACAGACCGTTGCATCCGAGATACAGCGTCGTCGACGACGACGGGTCCTGGACGAGCGGCGCGTCGGTCGTGCACCGCAGGCCGCTGCCGCGCGAGCCGAAGCCGAGGCTCTGCGTGCCGGCGACGCCGTTCTTCACCACGGTTGCGCCGGACGCGTGCGCGAACGCGAGGCCCGGCGTGAAGGTGACGCCGGTGCCGCCGGCGCCGGCCGTGCCCACGACGGTCATCGTGACCGTCTCCGGGTTCGCGCCCGTCGAGTCGATCGTGATCGTGTTGCCCACAACGAGGCCGGTGACGCTCGCCAGCTTGACGTTCGTCGCGCCCACCACGGCCGCCGCCGACAGCGTCGTCGTCGTCGAGCTCACGTCGTGCACGCCGCTGCAGCCGGCGTTCTGGCTGCACGAGTAGTAGTAGGCGTCGTCGGTCGCGTCGATCACGACGTAATGGCCGTCACCCCCGCCGTACGAGCTCCAGCTCGCGGCGACGGGGTCTGCAACGGCGTCGTTGACGTTCGCCCAACTGCGGTTCGAGCCGTTGTCCTGCAGGCCGATCGCGGCTCGGTTCGGCCGCTGCTGCGAGACGGCGACGTGGTACTCCTGGAGCCACGGCATGTTCGTGCCGTGGATCCAGCCGGTGTCGCCGTTCGCCTCGGAGCGGTACATGCCGCCGTCGTTGCCGAGATACACGCGGTTCGGAACGTTCGGATCCCACGCCATGCCGTGCTGGTCGGCGTGCACCCCTCCCACGTTCGACCACGTCGTGCCGCCGTTCGAAGACATGCGAAGCCCGACGTCCATCTTGAACAGGTGGTCCTTGTTCACTGGATCGACGAAGAGCCGGCCGAACCACCACTCGAAGCGCGGATTCGCACCCGCGCGGCCGCTCGTGACGAAGGTCGGGCCTCCGTCGGCGAGCGAGCGGTCGCCGTTGTCGGAGACGAAGAAGCCCTTGTCCGATCCGAACGACTCACCGGTGATGAGGTAGACGCGCGTGTGGTCGCTGGGCGCGATCGCGACTCCCATCCGTCCCAGCGTGTCCGACACGTCGAGCCCGGTCGCCGCGCGCGGCGGGTTGTAGTTCGTGTTGTCGTAGCTCGGCAAAGGGCCGGAGACGTGCGAGTTGTCGATCCGCCCCCACGTCACGTCATGGGCATGCTTCGTCATCGCGTTGTCGGTCACGTAGAGGCCGGACCCGATGCCGCCATACGGCCGCAGGTAGGAGGTGCGGTGGTGATCCCACTGCGTCGCGTAGACCCGATTCGGGTTCACGGGGTCGATCGCGACGTCGACGACGCCCGTGAACGGCGCCGCGTCCAGGTCCGGCACGAGGATCGCCTTCCAGTGCTTGCCGCCGTCGAGGGTCCGATAGAGACCGCGCCCGCCGCCGGTCGCGTAGATGCTTCCCGCAGCCGCGACGAGCACCCTTTGCGGGTCCGTCGGGTCGACCGCGATGCGGCCGATCATCCCCGAGTTATCGAGGCCGACGTGCTTCCAGGTGATGCCGCCGTCCGTCGACCTGTAGACCCCGTCGCCGACGTACGTGATGCCGCCGCCCGATGCGTTCGCCTCGCCCGTCCCCGCCCAGAGCGTCCCGTCGGAGCCACGGGCGAGCGCCCCGATCGCCTGGGGGTAGTCCGCCGGCCAGGAGGGCGTGTACGTCATCCCAGCGTCGGTGCTCTTCCAGACGCCGCCCCCCGCGGAAGCGACGTAGATGGTGTCGGCCTGCGTGGGATCGACGACCACGTCGGTGACCCGGCCGCCGATGTTATTGGCGCCGACGTACTCCCAGGAGCCGCCGGCCGAGGGGATCGCCTTCGCCTGCTCCGCGGCCCGCTGCAGAGTCGCGCGGCTGACGGTTGCTGCGCCGCCGAGCGCCTTCCCGCGGAGCGCGTCCGCCGGTGCCTGCGGCCCGCCGCTCGCGGCGTCCGGATCGGCCACCGCTGCGGTGCCCGGCGGGACGTGACCTGCCGACGGCAATGCCAGTGCGCCGCCGATGATTGCCAGCAACGCGATCGCGCCAACGGAGACCACTCTCAGGCGCAAGAGTTGCGTGAACAGGGCAAGACGCTCGGTCCTCATCGATTCGCCTCCCTTGAGTCGGTTGCCGAGAACGAGGTGGGAGCACCTCCGGCCAAGCGGGCGACCTTAATCGATGTGACTAGCCCCCTGCCGCGACCTGCTCGGCCGGCGGCGGCAGGAACGTCACCGTCAGCCGCTGGATGCGCGTTCCCTCGACCTCGTCGACGCGGAAGCGCAGCCCGTCGGCCTCGCACTCGTCGCCGACTTCGGCTGCGCGGCCGAGCAGCCCGAAGACGAAACCGGCAACGGTGTGGTAGTCCTCCTGCGGCAGGTTGCGGCCGAACTGCTCGTTGAAGTCGTCGATCGGGAACGTACCGTCGATGCGAATCGTGTTCTCGTCGATGCGCTCGACCGACTCGTCCGGAAGGTCGAACTCGTCCTCGATCTCGCCGACGATCTCCTCGAGCAGGTCTTCGAGCGTGACGATCCCCTCCATCGAGCCGTACTCGTCGACGACGATCGCCATGTGCTGGTTCGTGCGGCGGAACTCGCTCAGCATTGCGGCGAGGTCCTTCGTCTCCGGCACGAAGTGGCCCGGGCGGACGAGATCGGCGACAGCGACGTTCGCGATCCCCCGGTCGACGAGCGCCGAGAAGAGGTCGCGCACGTGGAGGATGCCGAGAACGGTGTCGAGCGTCCCGCGGTAAACCGGGTAGCGGGTGTACGGCGAGTCGATCACGGCCGCGAGACACTCCTCGGGCGGCAGGTCGACGGACAGCGCGACGACCTCGGGCCGGGGGACCATCACGGCCGAGACCTCCTTGTCCGCGAAGTCGAAGACCTTGTAGAGCATCTCCTGCTCCTGCTTCTCGATCTCGCCTTCCTGCGTCGAGCGCGAGAGCAGCATCTTCAGCTCGGCCTCCGAGTGGACGCCGCGTTCCTCGCCCGGCGGCTCGAGGCCGAGGAGGCGAAGCACGCCGTCAGAGGATTTCTGGAGCGCCCAGATCAAGGGCTTGAACACGAAGAAGAAGGTGCGGACGGGGCCCGAGACCGTGAGCGCAGTCGTCTCCGGGTGGCCCAGGGCGATGCCCTTCGGAACCAGCTCGCCGACCACGACGTGGAGGTAGGTGATGAGCAGGAACGCGAGGACTACCGCGATGATCGTGGAGGGGATCGGGTCGAAGATGTGGGCGAACACGGGCTCGCCCAGGGCGCCAATGGCCAGGCTCGTGATCGTGACGCCGAGCTGCATGGCGGCGATGAAGCGGTTCGGCTTGGCGGTGAGGCGCAGGACGAGCCGTGCGCGTCGGTTGCCCTGGTCGCGCAGCTCCGTGATGCGGGTGCGGCGGGCCGTGACGAGGCCGTATTCGGCCGCCACGAAGAACGCGTTCAGCAGCAGGAGCGCCGCGACTGCGAGGAGCTCGAGTGGAACCGTCATGCCCCGCTCACCGGGGCCGCGGTACTAGGCGGATGGTCGTCGTCGTCCAACGGCGATCTCGTCGGAGTGTAGCCCAGGAATCGGCCCCCACACCCCCGCCCTGGGTGGGGATTGAGGGGTTCCACCCGCCACCCGCGGTGAGCGTATCCAGCATCTGGTGCCGCGTCCGCGCCGGAAGCGTGACAATCCGCTCTCGACGAACGTGTGTTCGTATAATGGATCGCGTGGCTCCCGAGTACCGCGAAGAGCCCTGCCGGAGCGCCCTGAACCGCGTCAAGGGGATGATGTTCGACTGGTCGCTGAACCCGTACATGGGCTGCGTCCACCGCTGCACGTTCTGCTACGTCCGGGCCTTCGAGCGCCGCGCCGACCGGCCTTCGGACGACCGCTACGGAACGTCGATCCGCGTCAAGGTCAACGTCGCCGAAGTGCTCCGCCGCGAGCTCGCCCGCCCCGCGTGGGCCAGAGAGTGCGTCGCGATCGGTGCAGCCACCGACCCGTACCAGCCCGCCGAAGGCCGCTACCGCCTGACCCGCGCCTGCATCGAGGCCCTCGGCGAGGCGCGCACCCCGTTCAGCATCATCACGCGCGGCCCGATGATCGTCCGTGACCTCGACGTGCTCGTCGAGGCTGCGCGCCGCGCCAGCGTCTCGGT
>DASVFB010000083.1:0-16248 GCA_036380275.1 Gaiellaceae bacterium
GCTCATCGGCGATCCGCAGGTAGAGGTCCTGGTCGAGCTCGTTCGAGTGCGTTACGAACGGCTCGGCGAACCCGCCGCCGTAGCGAGGTTGGAGGATCGGCGTCTCGACCTCGAGGAATCCCGCGCCGTCGAGATACGCGCGCACCTCCTGGACGATTCGTGTGCGTGTCGCAAAGAGCTGCCGCGAATCCTCGTTCATAAGCAGGTCGAGGTACCTGCGCCGGTAGCGCTGCTCGACGTCGGTGACGCCGTGGTACGTGTCGGGCAGAGGCACGCGGATCTTGGCCAGCGTCTCGAGGCTACGCACCGCGAGAGACGGTTCGCCCCGGCGCGACTTCGTGGGCACTCCTTCGACGCCGACGATGTCGCCGAGATCGATGTCCACGCCCCCGAGCTCGTCCGGCCTGACGAGCAGCTGGATCCGCCCGCTGCGGTCGACGAGGTCGAGGAACATCAATTTCCCCATGTCGCGGCGCGCCATCACGCGGCCGGCCAGTCGACGCGTCGTGCCGGCCTCGGCATCAGGCTCGAGCGAGTCCGCCTCGGCGCGCACCGTTGCGACCTCGTCCCGGTTCGGGAAACGCTTGGGAAGAGGCATCGCGCGAGTCTAAGTCAAGCTCGCGTGTGCTTCTCGCGACTCAGCCTAGGCGGCTTTGATCTCGAGGATCTTGTACTTCAGCTTGGCGCCTCGCGGCGTCACGACCTCGACCGTCTCGCCCTTCTTGTGACCCAGGATCGCCTTGCCCACGGGCGATTCGTTCGACAGCTTCAGTTCGGCGGGATTCGCCTCGGCCGAGCCGACGATGCGGTACTCGACGGTCTGCTTCGCGTCGACGTCGCGCAGGCGAACTGTCGAGCCGACGGAGACGACGTCCTTGGAGATCTCCCGCTTCTCGATGACGCGTGCGGACGCGAGCCGCTCCTCGAGCTTGGCGATCCGAGCTTCGAGCATCGCCTGCTCGTTCTTCGCGGCGTCGTACTCGGCGTTCTCGGCAATGTCACCGAACTCGCGGGCGATCTTGATCCGCTCGGCGACCTCACGCCGCCGCCTGGTCGAGAGATCCTGGATCTCGCGCTTGAGCTTCGTATAGCCCTCTCTCGTGAGGATGATGTCCTTCAAGTTGCCTCCAGAAAAGGAAAATCGCGGCCGAAATGCGCCGCTCGCGGGCGGGAATGGTAGCTCCGACCCTCCTTCGCGTCAATAGGGCTGCAGTACCCTGTCTGAACCATGCTGGAACTCAGCCAAAGCTGGAAAATCGGCCCAGTGGAGGTACCGTCGAGGGTCGTGCTGGCGCCGATGGCAGGCGTGAGCGTCCAGGCCTTCCGCCGCCAGGGAAGGCGCTTCGGCGCTGGGCTCGTCTGCTCCGAGATGGTCTCCTGCGCCGGAATCGAGCACCGGAACGAGCGCACGCTCGGTTACCTGAGGGTCGGCGCTGACGAGCATCCGCTGGCGATCCAGATCTTCGGCTCCGAGCCCTCGGTGATGGCCGAGGCGGCGCGGATGGTCGCGGCCGCGAGCGCGGACATCGTCGACATCAACTTCGGCTGCCCCGTGCGCAAGGTGACCAAAACCGGCGCCGGCGCGACCTTGCTCGACGACCCCGACCGCGCCTGCCGGATCGTGGACGCAGTCGCCGGCGCGGTCGACATCCCCGTCTCGGTGAAGATGCGGCGCGGTCTCGAAGACGGCTCGCGCCGCTGCCTCGAGGTAGCCCCGCGGCTCGTCGAGGTGGGCGCTCAGACGCTGACGCTCCATCCTCGCTCGGCGCGGCAGATGTACACCGGTGAGGCGGATCATTCGCTGACGGCCGAGCTCGTCGCCCTCGTCGACGTCCCGGTGATCGCGTCCGGCGACATCACGTCGCGGGCCAAGGCGCAGTCCGTTCTCGCTACGACCGGCGCCGCCGCCGTGATGATCGGCCGCGCCGCACAGGGCAATCCCTGGTCGTTGAAGGAGATCCTCGGAGAAGACCTGGCGGAGCCGACGCGCGAGGAGGTCGTGGCCGAGCTGGTTCTCTTCATGCGCGAGACGGTGCGAGAGCTCGGCGAGCGTCGCGCCAGCGGATTCCTCAAGAAGTTCTACGGCTGGTACCTCGGACGCGGCCGGTTTCCACGCCCGTTCAAGCAGGAGCTCGTCCAACTCGAGACGCCGGCGGAGGTCGAAGCGCGCCTCTTCGAAACGGTCCCCGCGGCGCGATTCGTCCTGGCGCGCATCGAGCAGGAACAGCCCGAAGTGGACGAGGTGCTACTCGACGACATGCCGATCTCGATCTACGGCGGCGGATGAGCGAGTCGCTCCGCGGGCAGCTACTCGTCGCCTCGCCCGCGCTGATCGATCCGAACTTCCGGCGCGGCGTCGTTCTCGTCGTCGCGCATGACGAGGAGGGCGCGGTCGGGCTTCTGCTGAATCGCCGGACCGAGGCCGAGGTGGCCGAGGCCGTGCCGGAGCTCGCGGACCTCGTCGACCCCGGCGCGGTCGTCTCGATGGGCGGCCCGGTGCAGACGGAAGCGGTCGTCGTGCTGGCCGAATGGGACGAGGTAGACGAGGCGGGCGCGGTGGTCTTCGAAGACGTCGGCCTGATGGGCTCGGAAGCAGACTCGGAGCGCGTAGCCTCGGTGACGCGGCGCGTGCGCGTCTTCGCCGGCTACGCCGGCTGGGGCGGTGGGCAGCTGGAGGCGGAGCTGGACGAGCTGTCGTGGGTCGTCGAGACGGCCGACGTCGAGGACGTCTTCGGGGACAACGGCGACCTCTGGGCAGACGTCCTTCGCCGCAAGGGCGGCGCCTTCCGACTCGTCGCCACCATGCCCGAAGATCCTTCGCTTAACTAGCGCGCTTCGCGCGCTAGTTTGCTTCGTCCGAAGTGCTGCGCACTTCGGACGAGGAAGACCGGGCAGGCGCGCCTTCGGCGCGCCTGCCCAATTGTTGCGATTGAAGGCGTGGTTGCTTCGATCGAGGTTCGTGGGCAGCGCGGCCGAGCCGCGCTGCCGGAGAAATGTCAATCTTGAGACAAATTGAGCTCCCAAACGAGCCGAAGGCCTTCCAGGGTCAGCCACGGATCGACGAGCTCGATCGTCCGCGAGTGCGGCGCGATCAGATCCGCTAGGCCGCCCGTCGCAACGGCGCGCGCCTCGGCTCCGAGCTCGCCTCGGATTCGCGTCACGATCTCGTCCACCTGCCCGACGAAGCCGTAGACGAGCCCTGACTGCAACGACGCGGCGGTCGTCTTGCCGATGACCGCCGGCGGCGCCGTGAACTCCACGCGGAACAGCCGCGCGGCACGCTCGAAGAGCGCGTCCATCGAGACCTCGATCCCGGGTGCAAGGACACCGCCGAGCCATTCACCGTCCGCGGAGACGACGTCGAAGTTCGTCGACGTTCCGAAGTCCACGACGATCGCAGGCGCGCCGTAGCGCTCCTTGACCGCGACCGCGTTCGCGATGCGATCGGGTCCGACCTCACGCGGGTCGTCCGCGCGCACCGGGACACCCGTGCGTACCCCCGGGGCGAGGACGAGCAGCCTCGCCGACGTGAATCTCGCAACGAACTCCTCATACGACCGAACGAGCGCCGGAACCGTCGACGAGAGCGAAACGCCGTGGATCTCGTCGAGATCCGGAACGAGCGCCTCGAGGAGTGCGCCAAGTTCGTCACCACTTCGATGCGACTCTGTCGCGACGCGCCAGTGATCGCGGAGCGTTTCCCCGTCGTATAGCCCGAGGACGGTCTGTGTGTTGCCGACGTCGATCGCGAGCAGCATGTCCCCTCGAACGTAACCGTAATGCCACCCTCGACGTTCAACTGACGTGCTCTCCTGGTACCCACAATCCCAGTACAGGCCGTGCCCGAGCTGCGGCGCCCCGATTCTCGTCGAAGAAGAGACGACCCACGAGTGCGAACGGCCGCGCTATGTCGAGTACCAGATGCTGCTGCTGAGGCTGCAGATTGCGGCGTTCGATCAGCAGTTGAGCGACTGGCTCCGCACACCGCAGGGACGCTTCGCTGCGTACTACGCGGCTCGGGAGCGACTCGTTGCTGCGTAGCTAGAGATCGTCGTCGGACGAGAGCGACTCGCCGATCCGCTCGGCGAGCGTCTCGGCGGTGAGCTTCGGCTCGTCGCCTTCCCCGCGGAGCTCCTCGATCGTCACGTCGCTGGAGGTGAACACCTCGGCGCGCGGGATGATCCGCGTGGGCCGGTTCTTGTCCCAGACCCAGACGTCCTCCATCTTCAGCTGGAAGAACGGGTACGCCGGCTGCGGCACGTACTGCAAGTCGAGCTTGTTGCAGAGGTAGGTCGCGTCCTGCGTGAGGACGCAGTAACGGAAGAGGCCGAAGACGGCCGAGTATTCCTTCCGCAGCTGTAGCTCGAGATCGGCCTCGTATTCGTCGAGCTCGTCCAGGTGGCTCATGAGCTCAGTCTAGCCCGGGGCCGGTGGGGTCCAGCCGAGCTCCCGGAGCGGCTCGAGCACGAAGTCCCGCTCGTGGAGCCGGGGATGCGGCACCTCCAGGCCAGGCTCGGACAGGTGCACGTCGCCGTAGACGAGCAGGTCGAGGTCGAGCGTGCGGGGCCCCCCGGGCGGGCCGTTCCGCGTGCGACCGAACTCAGCCTCGATCTGGAGCAGCAACTCGAGCAGCCGCCTAGCGCTGAGCGACGTCTCGAGCTCCGCCGCGCCGTTGAGGAACCGCGGCTGGTCGGTCACCGGCCCGACCGGGTCGGTCTCGCGTAAAGACGACACGGCGACAACCTCGACGCCCGGGCTCACTGCGAGGCGTTCGAGCGCAGCGCGTAGGGTGTGTTCCCGGTCACCGAGATTGGAGCCGACCCCCACGTACGCGCGCACGACCCGGATGATGACGCTCGCGGGAGTGCTGCTGCTGCTGCTGTCGGCAGCACCGGCGAGGTCGGGGACCTTCTCGCTCGTCGAGGTCGGCCCAGGCACGGTTCCCTTCCTCAGGCTGACCGGAGCGAAGCAGCTTTCCCCGAGCATCGGCCTGTGGCGCGTGCCCACGCGCGCGGTGAGCCAGCTGCGCGACGCCGGGCTTGTCCGCCTGGCGGAGCCCGAGCGCCGCGTCTTTCCGGCGCAGCAACGAGTCGACCCGCTGCTCGCGGGCGAATGGTGGCTCACCCCGGTCGGAGCAACACGAGTCGTCGCACCCGGCCCGGGTGTCCCGGTCGCCGTAGTCGACACCGGGCTCGACCTTCAACATCCGGAGTTCGCGCAACGGGCAGACACGACCGCGCTGAACGCGCAGAACGTCGCCAACACCCTGAGCGACTACCACGGCACCGCGGTGGCGTCGGTCATCGCTGCTCCCGCCAACGAGATCGGGATGGTCGGGATCTACCCGCAAGCCGTGCTCGACGCGTACGACGTCGACCTGTCCGGCAGGCTCACGCTGGGCGAGCTCGTGCGCGGAATCGACACGGCCGCGAAGCTCGGACACGTCGTCATCAACCTCAGCCTCGGTTCGACCGAGTTCGACCAGGTCCTGGAGGACGTGGTGTTCTCGGCCTTCCGGCGAGGCGCGCTAATCGTCGCCGCCGCCGGCAACTCTGGTGCGACCGGTCCTCTCAGCTACCCGGCGAACTTCCCGCACGTGCTGACGGTCGCGGCCGCGGACACTCTCGACAGGCCCGCGGACTTCTCCAGCGCTTCGCAAGGCGTCGACCTGATCGCGCCAGGCGTCGCGATCACCGTCGCGGTCCCGCTGCTGTACGACGTTCGCGCATTCCAAACCGTGGAAGGGACGAGCTTCTCCGCGCCGATCGTCTCGGGCAGCGCGGCACTTGTCTGGACCGTCCGCGGCGACCTCGACAACACGCAGGTTTTCGACCTGATGCGCTTCTCCGCCCGAGACGTCTGGACGCGGGGCTTCGACCCGGAGACCGGCTTCGGGATGCTCGACCTCCCGAACGCGCTCGCACGGCAGGAGCCGATGCGCGACGTCGAGGAGCCGAACGACGACATCCGCCTGATCAAGCCACGCGGGCTCTTCCCTGAGGGAACGCCCCCGTTGACGACCCGCACGGTGGCGAGGGCGTCGCTTCACGCCACGCTCGATGCGAACGAGGATCCTGCGGATCTGTACCGCGTTTGGATCCCGCCTCGCCGCACGGTGACCGTGACCGCGCGCAGCACACACGCCGTGCGCGTGCGTGTCTGGGGCCCGAGGACGCGCAGCGTCGCCGAAACGGGCGCCGCAGCGAAGCGCGATCTCGCCGCGTCGAGCACGACGCGCGTCCGCGTCGCCAACACTTCCGCCCACGGCGGCTACTACTACGCGGACGTGCGGCTCGCACGCGGCATCCGCAGCGGAACGTATGAACTCAGCGTGGCGACCGGCGCACTCGCGAAGCCGTAGCCGCGGTCCAGTCCGCCCACGCGACGCCCGGCTTGCGCACGCGCACGGTCACCGACTCGACGGGGAGGGCGGCGACGATCGCGTCCGCCGCCGCGCCCGCGAGCGTCTCGAGCAACCGGTATGAGCGCGCGTCCGACAGCGCTCGAATGGCGTCGCGCACCGCGCGATAGTCGACCGTCGCGCCGATCGCGTCCTCGGCCGGTTCCGGGACATCGAGCGTTACGTCGAACAGAAAGAGCTGGCCGTCCTGCCGCTCTGTCTCACCGACGCCGTGGCGGCCGACGATCTCCAGGCCGTGGATCTCGACGATCACGCGATCGCCTTCGCCACAGTGAGCGCTTCGACGTGCTCCTTCACGTCGTGCACGCGGAGGATGGTCGCGCCGCGCTCGTACGCCGCGACGGCGGCTGCGATCGAAGCCGAGAGCGGGCCTACGCGCGCCTGCGGATCGCCGAGCACGCGGCCGAGCGAGCTCTTCCGGGAGAAGCCGACGAGCACCGGCCGGCCCAGCTTCAGGAGCACGTCGAGGCGGGCGACGAGCTCGAAGTTCTGCTCGACGGTCTTGCCGAAGCCGATTCCCGGATCGAGGCAGATGCGCCGCTCGTCGATGCCCGCGGCCACGGCGAAGCGGAGTCGCTTCTCGAGGAATGCCGCGACGTCGGACGCGACGTCCGTGTACGTGGGGTTTTCCTGCATCGTGCGCGGCTCGCCCTGCATGTGCATCAAACAGAGGTAGCAACCCGCGCCGGCGACGACGCCCGCGAGCTCGGGGTCGCCGCGCAGAGCAGTTAGGTCGTTCACGAGCTCGGCGCCAAGCGCAAGCGCCTGTCGTGCGACCTCGGCCTTCGCAGTGTCGATCGAGAGCGGCACCTCTCCTCCGAGCCGCTCGAGCACGGGCACCACGCGGCGCAGCTCCTCGTCCAGCGTCACGCCCGCGGACCCCGGTCGCGTCGACTCGCCACCGATGTCCACGATCGCTGCACCTTCCGCCCGCAGGCGCCGCGCGGTCGCCGCCGCGTCGTCGGGATCGAGGTTCGCGCCGCCGTCCGAGAACGAGTCAGGCGTCACGTTGACGACGCCCATCACCGACGGACGCGGGAAGCGCGCTTCGATCGTCGTCGCCACCGTCGGGATACTGTCGCAGGTGGAAGCTCCCTGGAGATATCTCGGCACGAAGGTTCGGGAACAGCGCTTCGGCGTCGTCGGCGCCGTGATCTCAGGGCTTTCGTGGCAGGCCTCAGCCATTCTCGCGCCGCTTCTGATCGCGCATGCGATCGATGCCGGCATCGAAGAGCACGACCGCACGCAGCTGATTCTCTCGGCGGCCGGCATCGTCGTCCTGGGCATCGTCGAGTCGATCGCGGGCGCGATGCGTCATTACTTCGCGATCCGCAATCGCGGGCGCGGGCAGGCATCCGTCCGGGACGGGATCTTCCACCACGTGCTCGGGCTCGACGCGAGCTATCACGACCGCGTCGGAGCCGGAGACCTGATGAGCCGCGCGTCGAACGACGCGGAGCTCGTCGCGCGGATGCTCGACGCGATGGGCCACACGATCGGCTACCTGCTCACGATCTTCGGCGTCTGCATCGTGCTGCTCGTGCTCAACCCGACCCTCGCGCTGGTCGTCCTCTTGCCGCTGCCGTTCATCGCGTTCGGCTTCTGGCGCTACTCGTCGCGCTACGCCGAGCGCACGCGACTTCTCCAGGAGGAGCTCGCCGAGGCGACGACGCTCGTCGAGGAGACCGTTGCAGGCATCCGCGTCGTCAAGGGTCTGGGCGCCGGGTCGGCGCTCTCGGCGCGCTTCCGGAGGCAGAGCGACCGCGTCGTGGCGCGTGCCCTGGACGTCGCGAACGTCGACGCCGTGTTTCTCCCCCTGCTCGAGGTGCTGCCGCTGCTCGCCATCCTCGCCGTCCTCTGGCTCGGCTCGCGGATGGCGGTCGAGGGTCAGATCTCGATCGGGACGCTCGTCGCGTTCACGACGTACGTGTCGATGCTCGTGTGGCCGATGCGCGTCATCGGGCAGCGCGTCGGAACGCTCCAGCAGGCTGTCGCTGCAGCGCGCCGAGTCGTCGAGGTGCTCCGCGAACGGTCGTCGATCGTGGAGCAGCCGGACGCGCGACGGTCTGAGCTGCGCGGGCACGTTCGCTTCGACGACGTTTGCTTTGCGTACGAGAGCGCGCGTCCGGTACTCGATGGATTGACGCTCGAGATCGAACCGGGCACATCGCTCGCGCTCGTCGGTGAGACAGGCTGCGGCAAGAGCACCGTCGCCGGGCTGATCGCGCGCTTCTACGACCCCGACGAGGGGAGTGTGTCGATCGACGGCGTCGACCTGCGCGACCTTCGCCTCGTCGACCTGCGCCGCGCGGTCGCGTCCGTCTTCTCGGAGACGTTCCTCTTTACGGACACGGTGCGGGCCAACATCGCGTACGCGCGGCCCGATGCAAGTGAGGTGGAAATCGAACGCGCGACGCGGCTCGCGGGGGCGAGCGAGTTCGTGCGGCGGCTCCCGGACGGATACGACACGCTGCTCGGCGAGCGCGGCTATTCGCTATCGGGCGGGCAGAGGCAGCGTCTGGCGATCGCGCGCGCGCTCCTCGCCGACCCGGCGGTGCTCATCCTCGACGACGCGACATCAGCCGTGGACGCGACGAAAGAGCACGAAATCAGGTCGGCACTCGCCGAGGTGATGCACGGCCGGACGACGCTCGTGATCGCTCATCGCGCGGCGACGATCGCCCTCGCGGACCAGGTCGCTGTGCTCGAAGGAGGACGCATCGTCGAACAAGGAACGCACACGGAGCTCGTCGGAAGGTCGGCGCGCTATCGCCTGCTGCTCGCGCTGGAAGAGGAGGCGGCATGAGCCGTAGGCTCGACGGAGGCGACCCAAGAGCGGAGGTGCCGGCTTTGCCGGCGCCGGAGCGGGTATGAGCCCGGTGCGGCGTCGCGTCGGCGCGATGCTCCGGCCTTATCGTCGGCTGATCGCGCTGGCGGGCGTCGGAATCGTCGGCGCGACGGCAGTGACGATCGCGGCGCCGCTGCTGCTCCGCTATGCAATCGACGAAGGCGTGCGCAAGGACGACCTGGGGCCGGTGAACACTGCGGCGCTGATCTATCTCGGGCTCGCGCTCCTCCGTCCCCTCGTGGAGCGGCTGATCGTCCTCTCGTCCGCGCGCGCCGGCGAGCGCTTTCTCGGCGACCTGCGCGTCGCTGCATACGACCATCTGCAGCGGCTCTCGATGCCCTTCTTCGAGAGCGAGCGCGCAGGCGTCCTCGTCTCGCGCCTCACGGCGGACGTCCAGTCGTTGACGACGTTCGTGCGCCAGGTGCTCGTCGAGGTCGTCGGCAACATGCTCCTGCTCGTCGTGACGCTGACGATTCTCGTATTTCTGTCGCCGATTCTCGCCGCGGTCGTGTTCATCTCGCTGCCGATCCTGCTCGTCTCGTCGGCGTCGTACCGCAGGCGCTCGCAGCCGACCTTTCTCGCGCTGCGTGACCGCATCGCGGACGTGATGACGGCGTTGCAGGAAGGTCTCACCGGCGTTCGCGTCGTGCAGTCCTTCGCGCGCGAGCACGAGCACGAGCAGGCGTACCGCGCGCGCAGCTGGTCTCTCGTGCGCGCCTGGCGCGCGGCGTCGCTCGTCAACATGCGGTTCTTCCCCGCGATCTCGCTCGCGCAGGCGGTGTCAACCGCGGCCGTGCTCGTTACGGGCGGCTACCTCTTCTGGGACGGCCGCGTGTCGATAGGCACCGTTGCGGCGGTCGCGCTTTACCTGACGAGCCTCTTCGAGCCGGTGGGGAGACTCGGCGACTGGTACAGCGAGCTTCAGTCAGGTCGTGCAGCGCTGACGAAGATCGTCGACCTGCTCGAGACGCCGGTCAGCGTCGAGCCGGGGGAACGCGCGCTGCCTGGATCGGGCGACCTCGTCGTCGATGCAGCGCACTTTTCGTACGACAGCGGCCCGCCGGCCGTCGATGGCGTCTCGATGGAGATCTTGCAGGGCGAGCACCTCGCTCTCGTCGGCGCGACGGGCGCCGGGAAGTCAACGCTCGCGAAGCTGCTCACGCGTCAGTACGACCCGCTGGGTGGCTCCGTGCGCTTCGGCGGCCTCGACCTACGCGACGCGTCGTCGGCGTCGCTGCGCGAGCGAATCGTCTTCCTCCCGCAGGAAGGACACCTGTTCGCCGGCTCGATCGCCGAGAACGTCCGGCTCGCTCGGCCGAGTTCGTCCGGGGAAGAGGTCGAGGCGGCCCTCGCGTGGATCGGTGCGCTCGAGCGCTTCAGCGGGCTTCCGGAGGGCATCTACACGGACGTCCAGACGCGCGGCCTGCGGCTGTCGTCCGGCGAGCGGCAATTGATCGCGCTCGCGCGCGCGGCGCTCGTCGAGCCCGCGGTGATCGTGTTGGACGAGGCGACGTCCTCGCTCGACCCCGGGACGGAACGCGACGTCGAGCGCGCGATCGCGGCGGTTTCGCAGAACCGCACGGTGATCACGATCGCCCATCGCCTCTCGACGGCCGAGCGCGCGGACCGGGTCGCGCTACTCGAGCACGGTCGGCTCGTCGAGCTCGCGTCTCACGACGAGCTCGTCGCGCAGGGCGCCCGCTACGCCGAGCTCTGGGCGTCGTGGCAGGCGGGGCTCGAACCCGTCAGGCCGAGCGAGATCAGGGTCGAGCACACGCAAGACGAGCGCGAGGACGAGCCGGCGCGCCGCGCCACGCGCCCGCAGGACGAACCTCGCGGCGAGCGGGTCTAGATCTAAGGATTTCCGGTGGACGGCAGCGGGGCTTTGCCCCGCTGCACGCACACCTTGAACAAAGCTGCACGCCTTCAACATCACTTTGGGCACGCGCGCGAAGCGCGCCTGCCCGGTCTACCCGGCGCAAAATGCGAAGCATTTTGCGCCGAACCGAAGGGCGTCAGCCCGTAGGTTCGGGTGGCGGCGGAGGCTGCAGTGCCCGACCCGGCTGCGGGAAGGGCCGCGGCTTGGGCTGCGGCAGGCGCTTCCGCTCTTCTTCGGGCTCAGGCTCGGGCTCGGGCGTCTCGTCCGGGAAGACGGTCTCCTCGCCTTCGCCGGCGGCGAGACGCGCGAACTGGTCCTTGTCGATCGTCTCGCGCTCGATCAGGATCGCCGAGATCCGGTGCAACGCGTCCATATGCTCCTGGAGGACGCGAGTGGCACGGTCGTGCGCCTCCTCGATCACGCGGCGGATCTCCTCGTCGATCTCCCGGGCGACCTCGTCGCTGTAGTCCGGCTCGTGCCCCATCTCCCGGCCGAGGAACGGCATATCGGTGTTGCGGCCGAGGACGCGCGGGCCGAGCTTCTCGCTCATCCCGAAGCGCATGATCATTTGCTTCGCGGTGTGCGTGACCTTCTCGAGGTCGTTCGCGGCGCCGGTCGTGATCTCGTGGAAGACGAGCTCCTCCGCGGCGCGGCCGCCGAGCGTCATCGCGAGGTCGTCCATCAGGGCGCTGCGCGACTGAAGGTACCGATCCTCTGTCGGCAGCGAGATCGTCAGGCCCAGGGCCTGGCCGCGCGACACGATGGTGATCTTGTGAACCGGGTTCGTGTTCTCGAGGAAGTGGCCGACGAGCGCGTGGCCCATCTCGTGGTACGCCGTGATCTTCCGCTCCTGCTCGGAGAGGAGACGCGCCTTCTTCTCGGGGCCGGCGAGGACGCGCATGATCCCTTCCTCGAGCTCCTCCTGCTGGATCGTCTTCTTGCCGCGGCGCGCCGCGAGCAGCGCCGCCTCGTTGACGAGGTTCGCAAGGTCTGCGCCGGTGAAGCCGGGCGTTCCAGCGGCGAGCGTGTCGAGGTCGATCTCGGGCGCAAGCGGCTTGCCCTTCGAGTGCACCTCGAGGATCTTCCGGCGCCCCATCCGGTCGGGACGGTCGACGACGATCTGCCTGTCGAAGCGGCCGGGGCGCAGAAGCGCGGGGTCGAGAATGTCGGGACGGTTCGTCGCCGCGATGAGAATGATGTTGTCCTTCATCTCGAAGCCGTCCATCTCGACGAGCAGCTGGTTCAGCGTCTGCTCGCGCTCGTCGTGGCCGCCGCCGAGACCCGCGCCGCGGTGACGGCCGACGGCGTCGATCTCGTCCATGAAGACGATGCACGGCGAAGCCTGCTTGGCCTGCTCGAAGAGGTCGCGCACGCGTGATGCGCCGACGCCGACGAACATCTCGACGAAGTCGGACCCCGAAATAGAGAAGAAGGGCACGCCGGCCTCGCCGGCGACTGCGCGGGCGAGCAGCGTCTTACCGGTACCGGGCGGCCCGTACAGCAGCACACCCTTCGGGATGCGCGCGCCGAGCGCCTGAAACTTCTTCGGATTCTCGAGGAACTCCTTGATCTCCTGGAGCTCCTCCACGGCCTCGTCGACGCCGGCGACGTCCTTGAAGCCGATCTTCGGCGAGTCCGGCGTCATGCGCTTCGCGCGCGACTTGCCGAAGCTCATCACCTTCGAGCCGCCGCCCTGCACCTGGTTCATCAGGAAGATCCAGAAGCCGAACAGCAGCACGAACGGCAGCAGGCTGGTGAGGATCGTCCACCAAGCCGACGAGCCGATCCCCTTCGAGTCGAAGGTGACCTGGTTCTTCTCGAGCTGCTTCTGCAAATCCGCCTGCGACTGGTCGCTGGCGTAATTGACGTTGAACTTCGTGCTGTCGTTCAACTGCACCTGAACCTGGTGCTTGTTCGGGTTGAAGACGACTTCCTTGATGTCCGTCGGGTGCGACTGGACGAGCGAGTAGAGCTCGGAGAGCGTCTCCTTCTTCGTCGTCTTCTTGTGGCTGAGGAGCGTCTGCGTGCCCAGCCACACGATCAGCGTGATCACCACGACCGGGAAGAGCGCGCTGCGGAGAAAACGGTTCACAGATCCTCTGATCGGCAGGGTACCAGCGCTTTAATGCCCCGACGAGGCGGGCTTTGAGGCTCTACGGGACGGCGTCTGGGTCGAGTACGGCGACGTACGGGAGATTCCTGTACCGCTCGCCGAAGTCCAGCCCGTATCCGATGACGAACTCGTTCGGGATCTCGAAGCCGGTGTAGCGGACGTGGACGGCGATCTCCCGCCGCTCCGGCTTCGTCAGGAGGGCGCAAATCTCGAGCGAGGCCGGGTTGCGGGACTCGAGATTGCGGATGAGATAGGAGAGCGTGAGGCCGGAGTCGATGATGTCCTCGACGACGAGCACGTCCCGGCCCTCGATGTTGATGTCGAGATCCTTGAGGATCCGGACGACGCCCGAGGAGTCGGTCGATGCGCCGTAGCTGGAGATCGCCATGAAGTCGACCTCGCACGGAATGCTGAGCTGGCGCATCAGGTCGGCCATGAAGAAAACCGCACCTTTGAGCACGCCGACGAGCAGGAGATCCTTGCCTGCGTAGTCGTTGGAGATCTCCGAGCCGAGCTCGGCGACGCGCGCGGCGACGACATCCTCCTCGATGAGCACCTTCGAGACACCAAGGTTGAGCTCGGCCATCGTCATTCGCGCGTCGCCTCGATGCCGGGCGCGTCGACGATCCCGGGGACGGCGACGACCTCGTCCCCCCGGACGACGAGGGGCCACAGTTCTCTTTCAGAGCGCGGGATCTTCGCGTCCACGAACACGTCCTGGATCTTCTTCGAGCGACCCGCGAGCCGGTCGCCCGCGCGCCACGTTCGTACCTTAAGGCCTGGGACGTCGGACACGATGCGCCACGGGCCCCAGCGAACCTCGCGGTCGAGGGCGAGTGGCGATGACTCGAGCCACAGCCGGTCGTACTCACGCACCGCCTGAACGCCACCGCCGAGGTCGATGCGCTTCGAGCCGACCGGCGACGAGATCAGCTCTGCGATGGCCGGATGCAGAGTCTCACGTTGTTCGAGGGCTCGGAGGATGTTCGCGTCCGCGGCCGGATGGATGCGCCTCAGCAGCGGCAGCACCTGTTCGCGGATCAGCCCGCGGACGGTGTCGCGGTTTGAGCTGTCGTCGCGGTATGCAAGCCCGTTGGTATCGCAGTACGTTCGCGCCTCGTCCCGCCAGATGCACAGCAGGGGCCGGACGACGCCGTCCTCGCGGCTCGACTTGATCCCCTTGGCGTTCCCGCTCGTCACGAGCCGGTAGACGATTGTCTCGACCTGGTCGGAGAGCGTGTGGCCGGTTGCGCGAAGACGGTCCTGCGCGAATCCGTAGCGGATGCGGCGCAGCTCGTCTTCGGTCTTCCCGCCGGCTCCGTCGACGATGTCGGCGCCGATCGTCTCGCGGCAGAAGCGGGCGTCCCCGTCGGATTCCTCGCCGCGCAGGCCGTGATTCACGTGCAGCGCGGAGACCCGGTAACCGAGCTCGCGAAGCACATGCCAGAGACAGGTCGAGTCGGGACCGCCGGAGACAAGGACGATGACCTCGCCGCGGGTTGGGATGAGGCTCTCGTCTCGAATGAACGCTTGGACCCGCTCGGGCAGTGGCTGTTCCGGCATAGGTGATGTAGGTGTACACCTACATCACTCGGAGCGGCGGAGCTTCTCCTC
Organism: Gaiellaceae bacterium; assembly: GCA_036380275.1. Classification (GTDB taxonomy): domain Bacteria; phylum Actinomycetota; class Thermoleophilia; order Gaiellales; family Gaiellaceae; genus DASVFB01. Next base: position 14,876 of record DASVFB010000083.1, read on the forward strand.
CGACGGCCCCGGCAGCCACCCCGGACGGCGTATCGAGTCGCGAGGCGGTGGGCCTTGGCGCTGCCAGTGGCGCCCGGCGAAGGCGGCGAGCTCCTCTGCGGCCCAATGGAGCAGCCAGAGACCGACGCCGATCTTCACCAGGTTGGAGAGACGCACCAACCCTCCAGGAGCCGAACAGCCTTCTCCAGGTCGCCGGCCGCGAACCTGTACGCATGCGCGTGCTCGACGAGCGGTACGCGGCGGGCCGGATCGACCCCGTCGCGCGCCGCGAGCACGTAGGCGATCGGCAGCGAGTGGGCGATGACAAGCGCGACCCGCTCCGCGTGCTCGAGAACGAGCCGGAAGCCGCGCACGTATCGCTCGATGATCTCGTGCCTGCTCTCTCCGCCCCCGGGAACCTCGTCAGCGGACGCCGCCGAGCCGGCCCACGCACGGTACGACTCGAGGTCGCCGCCCTCGAAGCTGCCGTAGCGCGGGTCGTTCAACTCCGGGACGACCAGCCGCGGTATCTCGCGGCGGCCGAGCGCGAGATCCGCGGTCTGGCGCGTCCGCTCGAACTCGGTCGTGATGCACAACTCGATCGGATCGTTGGCGATCTCTCTACCGAGCGCGCGGGCCTCCGCCTCGCCTCGAGTCGTGAGCGGCCCGGGCACCGCGACCTCGCCGTTCACGAGCCCGCGCTCGCTGAAGACGCTCTCGCCGTGCCGCGCGAGGATCACCGAGTCCACTCGACGTGCTCCCGCGTCACCTCGGCCGGAGAAGTGCACCCAAGGAGGCGCAGGCCAAGCTCGACTTCGTCGCGCAACAGCTGCAGGACGTGGACCACGCCCTCCTCCCCGCCCGCGGCGAGCGCGTAGACAACCGGGCGTCCGACGAGCACGGCTCTCGCGCCGAGCGCGAGTGCGCGCAGGACGTCGACGCCACGGCGCACACCGCTGTCGAGCAGGACCTCCGCGTGCTCGCCGACGGCCTCTGCGACCTGAGGGAGCGCATCGATTGACGCCGGCACGCCGTCGAGCTGCCGCCCGCCGTGGTTGGACACGACCACCGCCGCCGCGCCGTGCTCGACCGCGAGGCGCGCGTCCTCGGGCGACAACACTCCTTTGAGGACGATCGGCAAGCCGTGCCCCGCGATCCACTCGAGATCGCGCCAGCTGAGGCTCGGGTCGATGTCGCCGAAGATGTCACCCGCGACCTCGAACTCGTCCGGAATATGAAAGCCGATCCGGTTTGCGCCCTCCCGGCGGCCGAGGATGGGCGCATCGACGGTGAGCACGAGCGCCGAGTAGTCGTGCGCACACGCCTCGTCGATCAGCGACTGCGTGACGCCGCGGTCGCGGAAGACGTACACCTGGAACCAGCGCGGCGCTCCC
>DASVFB010000084.1:0-2806 GCA_036380275.1 Gaiellaceae bacterium
GATTCTCTCCCGCGATCCCGAGCTCGGCGGTCGCGTCCTCCACCTCGCGGGCGAGAGTGTCCGGCGGAAAGCCCTCCGGCAGCGACCTCGTGGCGATCGAGAACGCCACGTACCGCACCTCCGCGCCTTCTTCGACGAGCCTCGCCATCGTCCCGCCGGCGCCGAATTCACCGTCGTCGGTGTGCGGTGCGAGCACGAGGACGCGTTCCCAGGATCCGATCACGCGGCCCTTCCTATCACGATCCCCCCCCGGCGCCGCTTGCGGTGCCGTCTCCAGGACACGCGGGCTCTGCCCGCGTGTCCGTCGGAACTCGCCAACCGACCCGACCGACTCGACCACAGACAGTCCGTAGTCTCTGTCCGTCATGCCCCATGGCGACCTGGCTCAGCTGTCCGCGGTGATCGGCGGGCTGGGAGCGGCGGCGATGCTCCTTGCGCGCACACGGACGCAGCTCCTGGCCGGCCTCGCGTCGACCGCGGCCGCCGAGATCGGGCTGGCCGCAGCTCTGATCCCCGGCGCAGATCTCAAGTTGGTCGTCAACCCTGCGAGCCATGCGGCCGCCTTCGTGGTCGGACTCGTCGCCGTCGGCGCAGGGGCGTGGGCGCTTGCCCGCTATCCGGCGGTCGTGCCCGTGGCACTGCTCGCAGTAGCGCCGTTTCGGGTCTCGGTCTCGATCGGCGCACAGACGGCGTATCTCCTCGTTCCGCTCTACGTGGTGCTCGCCGCGGCAATGCTCGCCTTCGTCTGGCGCGCATTGCGCGGCGACGTGGGAAAACCGCTGCCGCCACTGCTGGCCGTTCCCGCGGCTGCGTTCGTCGCACTCGCGGGGACGTCGCTGCTCTGGACACGCGATCTGCGCCAGGGCAGCATCGAGCTCCTCTTCTTTCTCTTCCCCTTCTCCGCCCTCGTCGTCGTCGTTTGCCGCTCGCCTTGGCGCAAGTGGCACCCACGCGCGCTCGCGACGACGCTCATTGCGCTTGCCGGCCTCTTCTCCGCCGTCGCCCTCTTCCAACGCGTGACGCACGGGCATCTGCTGGCGGGCGACGTCGAGCGGGCGAACGCGTACACGACGTACTTCCGCGTCACCTCGCTGTTCAAGGACCCAAGCGTCTTCGGCCGTCACGTCGTGATCGCGATCGCGGTGCTGCTCGTCGCGATCTGGCTCGGGCGGATCGGCTTCTGGGCCGGCGCCGCGTTACTCACGTTCCTGTGGGCCGGTCTCTTCTTTTCGTATTCGCAGTCGAGCTTCGTCGCGCTCTTCGCGGTCGGCGTTGCGATCTCGTACGTCCTCGGTGGGCCGAGACTGCGGCGCGTGCTGCTCGTGGGCGCTGCGGCCTGCGTGCTCGGCGGAGCGGCGTTCGTCGCTGCGACGGCGGTCAGCGACTCCGCGCGGCAGGCGACGAGCGGGCGCACACGGCTCGCACGCGTGACCTGGGTCGTCTTCGCGAACCATCCGCTCGTCGGTGTCGGAATCGGCGGCCAGCCACAGGCGAGCAGGGACGAGGCCAACACGGAGCTCTCCGCCAAGCGCGACCGCTCGCACACGACGCCGCTCACCGTTGCGGCAGAGCTCGGCTTGCTCGGCCTCCTCGTCTATGCGGCGCTGCTTGCGGGCGCGAGCCGGCTCCTCTATCTCGTCACGCGCCGCGACCGCGCGCTCGGGGTCGCCGCAGGCGCGGTGTTCCTCGCGCTGTTCATTCACTCGCTGTTCTACGCCGGCTTCTTCGAAGATCCGATCGTCTGGGGTGTGATGGCGCTCGCCGGCTGGGCGTACGTCGTCCTGCCTCGCACTCCACGGAGCGCGGCGGTCGCCGACACCGGCGAGCGGTCGAACGAGGACGACCCAGGCGAGCGATCGGTTCCCGAGCTGCAGCATCAGGCTCCGCTGGCAGACTAGTTCGGCCGGGTGCGCCGCAGGATCCTTCTCATCGTTCTTCTCGTCGTGCTGCTGATCGTGGGAGCGGGAGCGGCCTACCTACTCAAGTCACGGGAGCATCCGGGCGGGAAGCTCGACACGAAGCTCAGCGGCGTTTCGCAATCTGTCGCGACCAACGTCACGGTGACGGCGCCCCCCAAGAAGAAGGGCCGCTACCACCTCGTCGACGACAAGCGCTGCTGGGACAACTTCGGCGGAGATCCTGGGCGCACGCTCTCGCGGCCCGGGATCGACATCGGCCTGCCGCTCCGTCACTTCTGGGTGGTCGGACTGGGCAGCTACATCGAGTATCCGCCCAGCTACTGCGGCGGCATCCTCTACGTCAACTCGTTCGGGGGAAGAACGGTCGCGCTCGACTCCCACAACGGGCACAAGATCTGGGAACGGCGAGGCGGCAAGAAACCGTCGACGCCCGCGATCGCCGGGCCGCGACTGATCGTGACGTCACACGACGGGAACGCGACGGCGTACAACCGCTACAACGGGCAGACGCTCTGGCGCTTGCACGTCAACGCGAGGATCGAGTCGTCGCCCGTCGTGGTCGGTCGGGTCGTCTACTTCGGCGCGACCGACGGCCGGCTTTTCGCCGTCTACGTGCGCACGGGCAACGTGAAGTGGGCGTACGACACCGGCGGACGCATCAACTCGAGCCCATCGATCTCCGGCAACCGCATCTTCATCTCGACGTACGCAGGCTCGATCTACGCCCTTCGCGCCAGTGACGGCCACAAGCTCTGGGACACGTACCTGCGCCGCGACGTCCTGCGCTACGAGAGCTTCTATGCGAGCGCCTCGACCGACGGCAGGCGGGTCTTCACGATCGCCCGATCGGGCAAGATCTATGCGCTTTCGGCGAGCAGCGGCCGTGT
>DASVFB010000085.1:0-6272 GCA_036380275.1 Gaiellaceae bacterium
GGACACTGGGCCCTCGAACTTCGCCTTGATGCGACCGTCGGGTCCGACGAGGAAAGACCACGGCTCGCTCTGCAGCTTCCACTGCCGCATCCAGCGGTTGTAGCCCTTTGCTGGATCGTTGCCCTGGAAAACCTCGACGTGGATGAAGCGCACGCCGCTGCTGACGACCTGCTTGCGCACGTACGAGACGACATCGACGACCGGGCCGCACGTCCTGCTCGTGCAGAACTTCGGTGTTGCGAACGTGACGACGAACGGCTCGTGCGCCGCGAGCGCTTGCGCAACGGACGTCGTGTAGAGCTGCCGGTCGGGATGCTTGGCGGTCGTCAGCGGAGCGAGCCTGCCGCCTGTGGTGGCGAGCGTGGGCGTCCTCGAGGCGGGTGCCTTCGCGCCCACGGCCGGCGAATACGACCGAGGGCTGACGACGACATTGCCGATGCCGCTGATCTTCGATCCACGCGGTCGCGCCAGCACCCAGTACGTGCCTGGAGTGGGCGCGCGGAGCTCCGCGACGTAAATCGTCGACGCGTCGAGCGAGGTGTCGTCGAGCCCGGGGACGCCGACCCGTTCGAGCCGAGCGGTCGTCCGCTGATACGGCTTGTCCTTGAAGCCCCGAGCGATCCAGACGTCCGCCTTCGGCTTCGCAACCAACCGCCCGTCTTTCGCAACGACAAGGAAGCTGAAGCGAACGGAACCAGGCGCGAAGTCCGCGTCGCCCGGTGTGAGCACGACGGACTTCAGGCCCGGCCCCTGAGCAAGGGCTTCCAACGTGCCCGGCACGCCTGATGAGTGACTCGCGGCTCCCGATCCGCAACCCGCAGCTAAAAGAGCTCCGGCGAACGCCAGGACGCGGGCACTCACAACTCCCGAGTCTAGCGTCGGCCCTCCGCAGCTATCGAGGATTAGTTGCCGTCGAAGTAACCGAGCGGAGGCGAGCCGATCGCGAGGAGGAGCGCCTGGACGATAAGCAGCAGCATCACTGCCGCAAACACGAGACGAGCTTTGTTCACCGTTTCACCTCCTCTCGTTAGAACCGGTTAGAACCGGAAGTCCTGCAGGGCTTCGGCAGCACGCCGATACAACCGCGCAGCGCCAGTGTCGTCCCCCCGCCGAGCCGTGAGATCGCCCTTGGCAATCCACACAGCAGCACGATGGCTCGTGGACTCGAACTTCTCGAACGTGTTCTCTGCCTCGTCGAACGCCGCAGCCGCTTCATCGAGGCGGCCCTGCTCGAGCAGCGAGCGGCCGAGCACGAGCTGGGCGTTGCCGATCTCGTCGAGCCGGTCCTCGCGGTCGCCCAGGAGCGAAAGCGCGTGGCGCGCCTGCTCCTCGGCGATCTGCAGCTCACCGGTGCCGAGCCGAACCTGCGCGAGCGACGAGATGGCGGTCGCCGCCTCGTCGTCCCGCCCGAGATCGATCAAAACTTTGAATGCGTCCTTCAGGTACTGGACGGCTTCGTCGGGCTTGCCGAGGGTGTAGTTGAGGCCGCCGAGGTTGTTCAGCAGGCGCCCGACGTCGGCCCGGTCCTCGACCTCCTCGTAGAGACCCCGTGCGCGCTCCGCGTAGTTGCGCGCCGTGATCCAATGGCCTTCACGCTCGGCGATCAGCGATGCCTGGAAATACACGTGCGCGGTCATGCGCCGGTCCTCGAGCCCTTCAGCGAGCTCGAGCGCGCGCTCGACGTCCTCGCGCGCAGCTTCGTAGTCGCGCTGGCGGCGCCGGCAGCGCGAGCGCCAGTTGAGGATTTCCGACCGAAGCAAATCGCACGGCAGGCCGGAGCGCTCGGCGAGCTTGAGTGCCTCGTCGAACAGCGCCACCGCGGTGGCGACGCTGGAAAGCTTGTAGCGACAGACGCCGAGGCGGAAGAGGATGTCCGCGCGATCGACGTCGGAAAAGTTCTGGCCCTCGGCGAGGGAGCCGGCGCGTGCGAGCAGCTCGATCGCCTCGCGTACGTCGCCGACGTCCTGTCGTGCCCACGCCTCGACCGCGAGCATGCGAACCTCGAGCTCGGGCGACGCCGTGACGACGACCGCGGTCTTCACGTCCTCGATCTGCTCGATCGCGTCTGCGCACTTGTTCGCTTCGGTCAACGCCTCTGCGCGTGCGAGCAACGTCTCGATGCGGCTCCGCTCGTCGGTCGAGACGCCGTTCTGCAGAAAGTCTGCGTCGACGTTGAGCTGCTGTGCCAGCCACTCGATCGTCTCGCGCGTCGGCCTCGTCTTGCCGCGCTCGATCTGACTCACGTACTCCTTGCTGAAGCGCGTCCCCGCGAGTTCCGTCTGCGTCAGTCCTGCGGCGACGCGGAGCTGGCGGACGCGGTCGCCCAGCCGGGTGACCGACAGGCTCTTCTGTATGTGTGTGCGGGCCGTGTGGGGCATGAGTCGGCCTGCGAAGTCAACCTTATTCCGCACCCAAGCGCAAGATCACGACTAGTGGAATCCCCCCAAAGGGGCATGGCTGCGAGAGAAACTGGTGAAGTAATGGATATGCCCAAATCACTTGACCGAGTTACTTGACAAGGCCGGCCAACAGCCCTAAAGTCAGAAACGCTTGCGAGGAGGGCCGCGACGCCAAAGGCCCGGAACTTGCAAGAGGTCGCGCCGGGACGGGCGAGGAACGAGACGTGATCGAGCCGCAGGGTCACGGCTCGCAAGTCGTCCCAGTGAGGCTAGTAGGGATCGAGCCGGGGCCGCAGCCGGCTCTCCCGAAATCGAAGTGGGCCCGGAGCCGCAGCCGGGCCCATTTCGTTGCTGGGGGCGGAACCTCTGGTTCCGCCCCCAGTGACCCCCTTTGACCGCTCCGCTTCGCGTCGCTTTTCTCTCGGGGGTCGCGCGGCGGACTCGCGGTTGCGCTACGGCGAGATTGCGATCTCGCCTTCGCGCTCGGCGGCGAGTGTGTCCTTCGAGGGTTTGGGCTCCGGTACGTCGTGGCGTAGTTGTTCCGGGCGGATGCCGAAGGCTGCCACTAGTACGCCTATGAACGCGATTCCGGCTGAGACTCTCAGGCCTAGCTGGAAGCCGTTTACGAAGTCGTGCACGCTGGGCTTCGCCGGGTTGTACTGCGTTGCCACGATCGCGCCCGTTACTGCCACGCCGACCGCGCCGCCGATCTGACGGCTCGAGTTGATCACCGCGGAGCCGACGCCCGCCTTGTCGACCGCGACCGCGTGCATCGCCGCCGACGTAGTCGGCGCCATTGCGAGCCCCATGCCGAGCCCGCCGGTGAGCAGTGCGGGCAGGAGCGTCCAGAAGGTGGAGCTCTCGTCCTGCAGCGAGAAGAGGAAGAGCGACACGGTGGCGAGCGCAACGCCCGGCACGATCAGTGCGCGCGGCCCGAGCCTGTCCGAGAGCCTGCCCGCGTTCGGAGCGACGAGGATGATCAACACCGTCATCGGGAGGAACGTCGCGCCGGCCTGTATCGGCGAGTAATGGAGCACGTTCTGGACGAAGAGGGAGACGAAGAAGAACGTCCCGAACATCGCCAGCCCGATCAAGAGCATCACCGTGTTCGCGCTCGCGAACGAGGCGTTCCGAAACAGGTTGAGGTCGAGCATCGGCAGGCGCTGGTGCCGCTCGAGCAGGACGAACGCGACGAAGAAGACGGCTGCGACGCCGAACAGGGAGAGCACGAGCGGGTCGCCCCACCCCAGCTCGTTCGACTTGATCAGCGCGTACGTGAGAGCGAAGAGCGCGATCGCGGACGTGGCGAGGCCCGGGAAGTCGAGTCGTTGCTCAGTCGTGTCTCTCGTCTCGTCGATGAAGACTCGCGCCGCGACGAGCCCGAGGATCCCGATCGGGACGTTGATGTAAAAGACCCAGCTCCAGTTGATGTGCTCGGTGATCACGCCGCCGACCAGCGGCCCGATCGCCAGCGCCAACGCCGACACGCCCGCCCAGATCCCGATCGCCATGCCGCGCTGTCGCGCCGGGAACGTCGCCGTAATGATCGACAGCGTCGCCGGGTTCATCAACGCCGCACCAACGCCCTGCACGACGCGCGCGCCGATCAGCATCCCGGCGCTGCTCGCGAAGCCGCAGAAGAACGACGAGGCGGTGAAGACGACGAGGCCGACCATGAAGATGCGCCGCCGGCCGAGCATGTCTGCGAGCTTGCCGCCGGTGAGCAGCAGCACGCCGAACGTCAGCGCGTAGCCGTTGACGACCCACTCGAGCTCGGAGATCGAGATGCCCAGGTCTTCGCGGATCGACGGCAGCGCGACGTTCACTACCGTGTTGTCGAGCATGATCATGAACAGACCGACAGCGACCGCCAGGAGCGTCCACCACTTGCGGTTCTCGGGAGTGAAGAGGCGCGCGCGCATTCGACCTTAGGCTACTGATGTGACTGATGTGAACGACGTCGTGTGGTCACCCACTCCCGAGCGCGTCGAGCGCGCGAACATCACGCGTCTGCTACGCCGGCTCGGTTGTGCCGACTACCACGACCTGCATCGGGTCTCGATCGAGGAGCCCGAGCGTTTCTGGCCTGAGCTAATCGACGACCTCGGGCTCGCGTTCTCGCAGCCGTGGGAGCGAGTGCTGGACGCTTCCGACGGCCCGGAGTGGGCGAAGTGGTTCGTCGGCGCGCGGCTCAACATCGCGGAGAACTGCGTCCACCGCTGGCGCGACCTCCCGGGCGAGGCCGCAGTGTTCCGGGGCGAGGATGGTGCACGCTCGGCGCTGACGTGGAGCGAGCTGTCGCGCGAGGTGACGCAGGTCGCGGAGGCGCTCGTCGAGCTCGGTGTGCGCGAGGGCGACCGGGTCGCGCTCTTCTTGCCGATGAGCCCGGCGGTCGCGGTCGCGTCGCATGCGTGCGCGCACATCGGCGCGGTGCAGGTTCCCGTCTTCTCCGGTTTCGCGGCGCCGGCGATTGCGGCGCGACTCGACGACTCCGAGGCGAAAGCCGTCATCTGCGCCGACTGGTCTTACCGTCGCGGCAAGCGCATCGACATGCTGGCGACGCTCGAGCAGGCGAACGACGGAGGCGCGACCGTGCTCACCTGGGGCCGCGAGAACGGCTGGCCTGAGCTGGTGACGAAGCAGCCGGGAACGCTCGAGCCTCTGCAGGTCAACGCGGAGGCGCCATACCTGCTCGCGTACACGTCAGGCACGACCGGCCGGCCCAAGGGCGCGCTGCACGTCCACGGCGGCTTCCTCGTCTCGATCGCGCGCGAGGTCGCTTACCAGGCCGACGTGAACCGCGGCGACCGTGTCTTCTTCTCGACCGACATGGGCTGGATCATGGGCCCGTGGACAGTCGTCGGCGCGGGCGCGGTCGGCGCGACCGTGATCTACGCGGAGGGCGCACCGGACTGGCCAGGCGACCGGCTCTGGGAAACGGTCGAGTCGGAACGCGTGACGATGCTCGGCGTCTCGCCGACGCTGATCCGCGCGCTGATCCCGAACGGCGAGCCGACGCAGGACCTCTCGTCGCTGCAGGCGATCTGCACGACGGGCGAGCCGTGGAACCGTGATCCGTATCTCTGGCTCTTCGAGCACGGTGGAGGCGGTCGTGTGCCGATCGTCAACCTTTCGGGGGGTACCGAGGTCGGCGCGTGCTTCCTTTCGACGTGCATCGTCGAGCCGATCAAGCCGGTCGCGCTTGGCTTCCCCGCGCTCGGCGAGGACATGGACGTGGTCGACGCTGAGGGACGCTCGTTGCGCGGCGAGGTCGGCGAGCTCGTGTGCCGGCGGCCCTGGCCGGGGATGACGCGCGGCGTGTGGCGCGACCCCGAGCGGTATCTCGAAACGTACTGGCGGCGCTTTCCCGGCGTGTGGACGCACGGAGACTGGGCATCGGTCGACGAGGACGGCTACTGGTTCCTGCACGGCCGAAGCGACGACACGCTGAACATCGCGGGCAAGCGCATCGGCCCCGCCGAGCTCGAGTCGGCGGCGATCGGCTCCGGGATCGTCGCCGAGGCGGCGGCCGTCGGCATCCCGCACGAGGTAAAGGGCGAGACGGCGTGGATCTTCTGCGTCGCGAAGCCCGGCGCGGAGCCCGACGCCGAGCTCGTCGCAGCTGCAGTCGCCGACGAGCTGGGCAAGGCGTTCAAGCCCGAGCGGATCGTCTGGGTGAGCGCGCTGCCGAAGACACGCAGTGCAAAGATTGTGCGGCGCGCCGTGCGCGCGAAAGCGATCGGCGAGGATCCAGGCGATCTCTCGTCGCTCGAGAATCCCGAGTCACTGGAGGAGATCGAAAGCCTTGCCAGAGCTTGACGGACAGATTGCACTCGTTACCGGCGGCGGCCGCGGGATCGGCGCCAACATCGC
>DASVFB010000086.1:0-3410 GCA_036380275.1 Gaiellaceae bacterium
CGCCGTGGGCGGCATCGCACTCGTCGCCGCCGGGTTCGCGCTCGCGTGGCGGCAGGGCGGCAGCTTCCGACCGGGCGAGCCGCTCTCGTACGGCGGTCTCCTGCTCGCCGGAGTCGGCGCGGTGCTGCTGCTCGAGGGCGGCGGCGCGACGACGACGGTGCTCGCGCCCGGTGCAGTCGCGGGAGCGCTGCTGCTCATCGGCGGGCCCTGGCTGTGGCGGCTCGCGCTCGACCGCGACGCAGAACGCAGCGCGCGCATCCGCAGCGAAGAGCGATCGGAGGTGGCCGCGCGTGTTCACGACTCCGTGCTGCAGACGCTGGCGTTGATCCAGCGGCACGCGCATGAGCCGCGCCGGGTCGCGTCGCTCGCGCGTCGGCAGGAGCGGGAGCTGCGCGGCTGGCTCTACGGCGAGATGCCGTTCGGGGACGAGAGCACCTCGCTCGTCGCCGCGCTCTCCGCGGTCGCCGCCGACGTCGAGGAGGTGCACGGCGTCCGCGTCGAGCTCGCGAGCGCCGGAGACTGCCCGGCGGACGATGCGCTCGTGCTCGCCGCGCGCGAGGCGATGACCAACGCCGCCAAGTTCGCCGGCGTCGAGGAGATCGACGTGTACGCCGAGGTGACGGAGGACGCGGTGTCGGTGTTCGTCCACGATCGCGGCGCCGGCTTCGACCGCGCCGCAGTGCCCTCCGACCGGCGCGGCCTCGCCGACTCGATCGAGGGGCGGCTCGAACGCGCAGGCGGGACCGCAACGATCGTCACCAGGCCAGGCGATGGCACCGACGTCGAGCTGCGGCTGCCGAGGGTGACGTCGTGAAGCGGCGCGTCGTGCTCGTCGACGACCATGAGCTCTTCCTCGCCGGCGTGCGTTCCGAGCTCGGCGACGCCGTCGAGGTCGTCGGCGAGGCCGCGAGCGTCGCGGACGCAGTGCCGCTGATCAAGGAGCTCGATCCGGACGTCGTCCTGCTCGACGTTCACCTGCCGGACGGAAGCGGCGACGCGATCATCAACGCAGTCGCGCCAGAACGTCCGGGCGTTCGCTTCCTCGCGCTGTCCGTGTCCGACGCGGCGGAGGACGTGATCGCGGTCATCCGTGCCGGAGCGCGTGGCTACGTCACCAAGACGATCTCGGGCGCCGATCTGGCCGGGGCGATCGAGCGTGTCGCCGCGGGCGACGCCGTGTTCTCGCCGCGGCTTGCAGGATTCGTGCTCGACGCATTCCGCGCCGGCGAGCGCGTCGGCGGGGACGCGGAGCTCGACGAGCTGACGCCGCGCGAGCGGGAAGTGCTGCAGCTGATCGCGCGCGGCTACATGTACAAGGAGATTGCGACGCGGTTGCATCTCTCGGTCAAGACCGTCGAGAGCCACGTGTCGAACGTGCTGCGTAAGCTGCAGCTCTCGTCGCGGCACGAGCTCACGCGCTGGGCCACCCAGCATCGGCTGGTGTGAGGCCGTCGATACGATGGAACCCATGGCCGTATCCGCCCAGACGAAGCTCGATTCGCAGCGAATTCGCGCCGACTTCGCCTACCTCGAGGAGCTGCGCAACGGCAAGCCGGTCGCCTTCCTCGACTCCGCTGCCTCGACGCAGAAGCCGCGCCAGGTACTCGACGCGCTGCGTGAGTTCTACGAGCACTCGTACGCAAACGTCCACCGCGGCGTCTACCAGCTCGCCGAGCGTGCAACCGCCGGCTACGAGGGCGCGCGGGAGAAGGTGCGCGCATTCATCAACGCGCCCTCGACGCGGGAGATCGTCTTCACGCGCAGCGCAACGGAGAGCATCAACCTCGTCGCGTACGCCTGGGGGCTCGACAACCTCGGCCCGGGCGATCTCGTCGTCGTCACCGAGCTCGAGCACCACTCGAACTTCGTGCCGTGGCAGTACATCGCCAAACGCACGGGCGCGGGCTTCCGGATGATTCCGATCGACGACCAGGGTGAGTTGCAGGTCGAAGCCCTCGAGGCGATCGCTCGGGAGGGCAACGTCAAGGTCGTCGCGAACAACCTGATCTCGAACTCGCTCGGCACCGTGAACCCCGTCGAGCAACTCACCGAGTGGGCGCACGAGCACGGCGCGATCATGGTCGTCGACGCTGCACAGGCTGCGCCGCACCGGGCGCTCGACGTGCAGGCGCTCGGCTGCGACTTTGTCGCGATCTCCTCCCACAAAATGTGCGGCCCCTCCGCGGTCGGCGCGCTCTGGGGACGCGCGGAGCTGCTCGACGCGATGTCGCCGTTCAACCTCGGCGGCCACATGATCCGCTCGGTGCGCTACGAGGAGACGACGTGGGGCCAGCTGCCGTACAAGTTCGAGGCGGGCACGCAGCCGATCGCCGAGGCGTACGCATTCGGCGCCGCGATCGACTACATCTCCGCGATCGGGCTCGACACGATCGAGCAGCACGAGCACGAGCTCGTCGCCTACGCGATGGATCAGCTCTCCGAGATCGAGGGCGTATCGGTCTACGGCCCGCCGCCCGACCGGCGCGCCGGCATCGTCTCGTTCAACCTCGAGAACGTCCACCCGCACGACGTCTCGCAGGTGCTCGACTGGGAGAACGTCGCCATCCGCGGCGGCCACCACTGCACGCAGCCGCTGATGAAGCGCCTCGGCGTTGCGGCCACTTGCCGCGCGAGCTTCTACGTGTACTCGATCCCCGACGAGGTCGACCGGCTGATCGCCGGGTTGCTCAAGGCGAAGAAAGCCTTCGCCTAGTTACCCTGGCCCCGATGGGCGAATTCGACCAGCTGTACAGAGAGGTCATCCTCGACCACTACAAGAACCCGCGCGGGCACGGGGCGATCGCGGACGCCGACGCGCACGCTGAGGGTCAAAACCCGCTCTGCGGCGACGAGGTGTCGATCTTCGTCTCGTTCGGGGAAGACGGCGACACGCTCGAGGAAGTGAAGTTCGAGGGACGCGGCTGCGCGATCTCGCAGGCGGCCACGTCGATGCTGACCGAGATGGTGCAAGGAAGGAGCGCGACCGAGATCGCGGCGCTTCCGAAGGAAGAGCTGCTCGAGGAGATCGGGATCCCGCTCACTCCGGTCCGGCTCAAGTGCGCGATCCTCGGCCTCGGCGTGCTGAAGGTCGCTCTTCACCGGGCGAAGGGAACACCGTTGCCCGAGGAGTGGTCGACGCTTGCCGACGAGTTGGAGTTCGGTGCCTCTGATTGAGGTCGGCGCCGTCGACGAGCTGCCGCCCAATAGCGTCAAGATCGTCACCGCGGGTTCGATCACCGTGGGTGTCTACAACCTGAACGGCGAGTTCTACGCGCTCGAGGACCGCTGCTCCCACGACGACGGCCCTCTGTGCGAAGGCGACTTCGACCCCGACACGGGCATCGCGATCTGCCCACGCCATGGCGCGAACATCGACATCCGCACGGGTGAGCCCCGCACGCTGCCTGCGA
>DASVFB010000087.1:0-7561 GCA_036380275.1 Gaiellaceae bacterium
CCATGGGGCTTGCGGGCGCGCAACGAGCGCGCGCCCTGCTGCTCCGGGCGATTCTCGAACACGACGTCGAGGCCGGAGGCCGTGCCCTGGCAGACGCGCTCCAGCACGTCGGCGACGACCCGGCGCTCCGCGCCCGCATCCTCCTCGGGACGAGCAGCTACCACTTCTACAGGGACGACTTCCCAGCGAGCGTGACGACTGCGCGGCAGGCGCTCGCCGCGGCCGAGGAGGACGGCGACCCGGCGCTTCTCGCCACGGCGCTCGCAATGGTCGCGGACCGCGCGGAGTTGGCCCGGCATGCGGAGCCGGCGCTTCTCGAGCGCGCGACCGCGCTCGCGAACGTGTCGGGACTGCTCCCCGGGTATCCGAGCCTCGGGGAGGCCCGGGGGAGGCGGCTCCTGCGAGTGGGCGACATCGACGGCGCCCGACGGTCGCTCGAGCCGGAGCTCCACGCCGCCCTTCGCAGCGGCGCCGCGGCCGATCGTTATCGCCTCCGGCGGGACCTCGCCGCCGTCGAGCTCTACGCAGGCAACTGGCCGCGGGCACGGCGTCAGGTCGACGACGGCTGGGAGTTTGTGGACGACGGCGCGGGAGCGTGGGCAGAGGCCGAGATGTTGGAACGACAGGCGCACCTCGCCGCCCTCAGCGGCGACGTGGACGACGCCCGCCGAGTGGCCGCGCAGGGTATCGCTTGCTCGGAAGAGCTGCACTGGCCGCACCTCGCGGCTCAGAATCGGTGGGTCCTTGGGTTCCTCGAGCTCTCCCGCGACGAGCCCGAGCAAGCCTGGAACGCTCTCGAGGACGTGGCCCAAACGGCAGCCTGGGGGCGGCTCGAGGTGCTGGCCGCAGTTGCCGACACCGCCGAGGCTCTCGTTGCCCTCGGCAGGCTCGAAGCCGCCAACGGGCTCGTCACGGCGACGCTCGACGACGAGGCGCGCAAGGGACACCGATGGGCCGCAGCGGGGGCGGCGCGCTGCCGGGCGCTTATCCTCACCGCGCAGGGCGACGCTGCGCGAGCGGTTGCCGAAGCCGATCGAGCCGCCGAGGGATTCGCCGCTCTGGGCTGCAGGCTCGACACTGGTCGCGCTCGTCTGGCCGCCGGCACAGCGCTCCGGCGCGCCGGGGAGCGCCGCCGCGCCGCCGAAAAGCTCGAAGCGGCGAAGGCGATCTTCTCCGAGCTGGGCGCGAATCTTTGGACGGAGCGAGCCGCGAAGGAGCTGCGACGGGCGAGTCCGCGGCCGCGCCATGACCGCGAGCTGACGCCGGCTGAGCGTCAGGTCGCGGCCGTCGTGGCGGCCGGCAGGACGAACAAGGAGGTCGCAGCGCAGCTCTATACGACGGTTGCGACCGTCGAGGCGCACCTGACGCGGATCTACCGCAAGCTCGGCATCCGCTCGCGCACCGAGCTCGCGCGGCAGGTCGCCGACGGAACGCTCTCGCTCGACGACTAGCGAGTTGTCGGGTTTCCCGTGACGCCGTCGCGACGGACGCGGCATACGGTAGGTGTCATGCCGCCTGCAGCCGAGAGGACGTTCCTCGTCGAGAGCTACGTCCCGAATCTCGATGAGGCAGCTGCCGCCGCACTGTCGTCGCGGCTTCGCTCGGCGATCGACGAGCTCCGCCGCGAAGGACACATGCTCGCGTGGCTTCGATCGTTCGCACTTGTCGGAGAGGAGACGTACGTCTGGATGCTGGCGGCTGTCAACGCCGACGACGTCGCGCTCGTGGACCAGCGGGCCGGGCTTGCCCACCACGCACACGTTGTCGAGGTCGTCCCGGGCGAGCCTGCAGCAACGTCTAGACGGCCACGATCTCATCCATCCGGTTGAGCCCTTCGGGTCGGTGCGTGATCAAGAGCACGGTACGGGCTGCCGAGGCGTCGAGCATGTCGTCCATGAGCCGTTGGGCCGTTTCGGTGTCGAGATGGGCTGTCGGCTCATCGAGGACGAGTATCGGGGCATCCGCGAGTAGAGCCCGCGCGAGCACGAGTCGTTGGCGCTGCCCGCCCGAGAGTCGCATCCCCTCTTCGCCGACGATCGTGTCGAGACCGTCGGGCAGAGTAGCGACCCAGTCCGCGAGGCGCGCCCGGTCGAGGACGGCCATGAGTTCCGAATCCGACGCACCTGGGCGCGCCAGCAGGAGGTTCGCACGAATGCTCGTGTCGAAGAGATGAGCGTTTTGTCCTGCGAGCGCGAACGTGCCGCGAACGTCGTCCTGTGCGTACTCGCGAACGTTGCGGCCGTCGATCGTAATTTTGCCCGCTACCGGATCGAGGAAGCGGAAGAGAAGGTTGACGACGGTCGTCTTTCCTGCCCCGCTGGGTCCAACGAGCGCGACCTTGCGTCCGGGCTCGAGACGGAGGTCGAACTCGGTGAGCACGGGAGGCTCGCCGTCTGCATAGCCCGCGGTCACCCGCTCGAGCGCGACCGACGGTGCATCGCGCTGGAGGAGAACCGGCTCCGCCGCGTCTCGAACGGCGGGCTCGCGGTCGACGAGCTCGAGCACGTTGCGTCCCGCCGCCAACGTCGCGGCGAGCTCGCGCGCCGTCTGCGCGAGCGGCGCGACGCTCTCGAATGATGCGAGCGCGAGCAGGGCGAGAGCGGCGACGAACACGCGGTCGAGCGCGCCCGCGTTGTGTGCAGCGACCGCAGCCGCGAGCACACCGACGACCGTCGCACCCGCGACGAGGATCGCGAGCGAGTCGGCGACGCCGGCGGCGAGCGCATCGCGCCGCGCGAGCCGAGCGAGCACGCGGTCGGCCCTGCGGATGCGCTCGACGGTGTCCTCCTCGCGGCCGAAGGCGACGAGCTCGGGTGCCCCGCGCAGGAGCTCGATCAGCTCTGCGGTCAGCGTCGCGCGCGCGGCGGAGCGGCCGTCCGTCGCGCGTCCGAGCCGGGCCGCGACGGCCGGCACCACAAGCCCGCCGACGAGCAGTCCGGCCGCGAGAATCACGGCGGCGATGGGCAGCAGCGCGGCGGCCACGCCGACGCAGACTGCTCCTGTCAGCGCCGCGACGAGCGGCGGACCAATCCCGCGGAGGTACAGGCCCTGCAGCGCGTCGACGTCCCCGACCATGCGGTCGAGAAGCTCGCCGTGTCGATAGCTCTCGAGCTGGCTTGGAGCGAGCGGCTCGATGCGCTCGTAGAACTGCCTCCGAATTCGCGCGAGCGAGCGCAAGGCGAGGTCGTGCGACGCAAGCCGTTCGAGGTAGCGGGCAATCGGCCGAGCGAGGCCGAAGAATCGCACCGCCACGATTGCCGTCGTCAGCGCCAGGATCGGCGGCTGCTCCGCGGCGCGCGAGATGAGGTATCCCGCCGTCGCCATCAGGCCAACGCCGAACACGATCGTCAGCGAGCCGAGGACAACGGAGAGAGCGACGCGACTCTTGCCAACGTCGGCGAGCCGCACGAGGCGACGAAGCGTTTCGGTCATGCGGCCTCCGCCGCGACTGCGACGCGACCCGCAACGAGCCTGACGATTCGATCAGCCTGGCGCGCTACCTCCGGCCTGTGGGTGATCAACAGCACCGTGCGTCCGGCTCCGAGTCGCTCGACAGCGTCGACGACGAGCGCTGCGCTCGTGGGATCGAGGTTCGCGGTCGGCTCGTCGAGGATGACGAACGGTGCGTCGCGGAGAAAGGCACGCGCGAGCGCGACCCGTTGGACCTCGCCGGCCGAGAGCGGGCGGCCTCCGTCGCCGACGATCGTGTCGTACCCGCTGGGCAGCCGGCGGACGAAGGCATCCGCGCCCGCGAGCCGCGCCGCGGCTCGAACGGAGTCGTCTGCCGCGTGCGCGTCAGCGAGCCGGATGTTGTCGGCGACGGTGCCGCGAAAGAGTGTCGGCTGCTGGGGCAGCCAGGCGATTTGCCTTCGCCACGCCTCGGCATCGCACTCGGCGAGATCGACGCCGCCGACGCTCACCCGCCCGCCCGCCGGCTGCCTGAGCCGCAAGAGCAGCGCGGCGACCGTGCTCTTGCCCGCACCGCTCTCCCCGACGAGCCCGACCGTCTCACCGGGGAACAACTCGAGGTCCAGCGCGTCGAGGACGAGACCAGGTCTGTCCGGATAGGCGAACGAGACACGCTCGAGCCGCACCGGCGCGCGGGCAGAGCTCGGCGCGTTCGCGTGTCCCGCGGAATCCACCGCCGGCGGCGCGTCGAGCACGGCGAGCATGCGCTCCGCAACGGCGAGGCCGTCGACGCTCGCGTGGAACTGCGCGCCAAGCTGCCGCAGCGGCTGGTACAGCTCGGGCGCGAGAACGAGCACGGTGAGACCCGCCTGAAGCCCGATGCCGCCGTCGACGAGGCGCACGCCGACCGTGACTGCCGCAAGCGCAACGCCGAGCGTCGCCGCCAGCTCGAGCACGGACCCGGAGACGAAACTCACGCGCAGCGTCGCCATCGTCGCCTCTCTGTAGCGGTCGCTCACCTCCTCGACTTTTGCGGCCTGCTCGCCGGCGCGATTGAACGCGCGCAGGGTAGGCAGCCCGCGGACGACGTCGAGGAAGTGCGTGGAAAGCAAGCGCAGCGACTGCCAGCGCTTGCGCGTCTGCTCCTCGGTGTAGCGGCCGATCAGCCACATGAACACGGGCACCAACGGCAGGGTCGCGAGCAGCACGAGCGCAGACGTGATGTCGACGGTCGCGATCCAGACGAGCGCCGCGAAAGGCACCACGCAGGCGAGGACGAGCTGCGGCAGGTAACGGGCGAAGTACGCCTCGAGGCTGTCCACACCCTGAACCGCGGCCGCCGCGATCTCGGCGCTGGCGGCGCCGTCGCTCGCGACCGGTTGCCTGCGGAGCCGCTGCTCGACGAGCTCGAGCCTCAGCTCGGAGAGCACGTCCGACGCTGCCCGCCTGCCCGCAACCTCGAAGCCCCAGGCAAGCACGGCGCGCGCAGCGAACACCACTAATAAAAGGAGAAGCCCGGTCGAGACCGCGTCGAGCGAGGCGCCGTCGAAGGCGCGCGTCACCACCCGCGCGAGCAGCGTCGCCTGGAGCAGCAGGAGCACCGCACTCGCTATGCCGATCGCCACGTCGACCCCGAGAAGCGTCCGCGCAGCGCGTGCGCGGCCGAGCAGGCGCGGATCGAGCGCGCGCACGACGGCTAGCCGGTGGGCGCGCGCACCGCTTGGCCGCCGAGTCGCGCGCGGAAGACGTAGTACGTCCAGCCCTGGTAGAGGAGAATGAGAGGCGTGGTAATGGCGGCGACGACCGTCATGACCGCGAGCGTGTAGTGCTCGGACGCCGCGCTCGAGATCGTCAGGCTGTTCGCGAAGTTCGGCGAGGAGACCATCACGCGGGGATAGAGGCTCGCGAAGATCGTCCCGACCGAGAGCACGATGCCGAGCGCCGTAAGCGCGAACGCCCATCCGCTGCGGCCCCAGAACTGCAACACGATCGCGAGCACGACGGCAGCGATCGCCGCGGCGGCCGGGATCGCGGGCTGAAGAACGTCCTGGTCGTTCTTGTCGACGGCGACCTTCACCGTCCAGATCAGGAACGCGGCGCCGAACACCGCAGCGGGCACCGCGAGCCTTAGCGCGGTCTGAGCTGCACGCTCGCAGAGATCGCCGGTCGTTCGCAACGTGAGGTAGCCCGCGCCGTGAAACGCGAAGAAGAGAACGAATGCCACACCGGCGAGCACGGTGTAGACGCTGAAGAGATCCCAGAAGTTCCCCGTGTAGTCGCCGTTCGAGTCGAGCGGCACGCCTCGCAGGAGATTCGCGAACGCGATGCCCCAGATGAGCGGCACGCCGACGCTTCCGAGCGTGTTCGCACCCGTCCAGACAGCACGCCAACGCGGGCTCTCGCTCTTCCCGCGCCACTCGAACGACACGACGCGGATGATGAGGAAGAAGAGGATCAGCAACAGCGCCAGGTAGAAGCCCGAGAACAGCGCCGCGTACCAGGCCGGGAACGCGGCGAACGTCGCGGCGCCCGCGACAACCAGCCAGACCTCGTTGCCGTCCCAGACCGGACCGATGGATTCGAACAGCACGTCCCGCTCGCGTTCGTTCCGCGGGAGGAACGGCAACAGCATGCCGACCCCGAAGTCGAAGCCCTCGAGCACGAAGTAGCCCGCCCAGAAGAAGCCGATCAGACAGAACCAAAAGATCTGAAGGTCCATCAGTAACTCACCGCCGGCTCAGGCAGTTCCGCCCGCGGCACCGGGCGGTCGGGTCGCGCGTAGTGACGCATCAGCACGAAGTCGACGACGCCAAGGGCGGCGTAGAGGGTGATGAAGAAAGCGAGGCTGATGCCGAGCCACGTCGTGCTGACGTTCGGCGAGGTCGCGTCGGCGGTCTTGAGCAGGCCCTGCACGATCCAGGGCTGGCGGCCCATCTCGGTGAGGATCCAGCCCGCAGAAGCGGCGATGTAAGGGAAGGCGATGGAGACGATTGCAGTCCACAGGAACCAGCGTGCGCTCTCCAGTTTTCGCTTCCAGTACAGCCACGCGCCGATGGCGGCGACCAGGAACATCAGCACGCCCGTGAAGGCCATCACCCGCATCGACCAGTAGATGACCCTGACGTTCGGCATGTAGTTGCCGCGGCCGTACTTACGCTGCTCCTGTTTCTGGAGGTCGTTGAGGCCCTGCACCTGACCGTCGAACGAGCCGGTAGCCATGTACGAGAGGACTCGTGGGACCGTGATCGAGAAGCTGGGAGTTTCGTCTTGCTCGGTGAAGCCGCCGATCTGGAAGAGCGAGAAGCCGCAAGGCTGGCAGGTGTTCCACTGCGCTTCGGAGGCGGCGATCTTCATGCTCTGCGCGCTCGTTACCGCCTCTCCGAACCGGTTGCCGACCACCAACTGAAGCAGGGTCACCGGCACCGCGACGATCAGCGCGACCTTTGCCGCCTTACGGAACAGGTCGACTTCGTGGCCGCGCAGGAAGTGCCAGCAGGAGACGCCGAGCATCACGATCGAGCCGAAGATCAGCCCGGCGAGGATCGTGTGGACGTATGCGCGCAGCGCGAACCCGTTCGACAACAGCGCCCATACGCTCGTCAACTGCGCCTCGCCGTCGACGATCTTGTAGCCGACCGGATGCTGCATCCACGAGTTCGCGACGAGAATGAAGTACGCGGACAACCAGGTACCGAGCACCGCGATCCAGAGCGTTGCGAGGTGGATGCGGGGAGAGAGACGGTTCCAGCCGAAGATCCACAGGCCAAGGAACGTCGACTCCAGCATGAACGCGGCCAGTCCCTCGATCGCGAGCGGCGCGCCGAAGACGTTGCCCACGAACCTCGAGTACACCGACCAGTTCATGCCGAACTCGAACTCCTGCACGAGCCCGGTCGCGACACCGATCGCAAAGTTGATCAGCAAGAGCGTCCCGAAGAAGCGGGTCAGGCGCAGCCACGCCTCGTCGCCGCTTCGGTGCCACAGCGTCTGCATGATCGCGACGAGCGGCCCTAGGCCCAGCGTCAGCGGGACGAACAGGAAGTGGTACAGCGACGTCGTCGCGAACTGGATCCGCGCGAGGTCGACTGTCGTCGACGCGAGCGCCGTCACGGCCCCGCCGGCCGGGGATGAAGCGCCGCGGGGCTCGGCCTCC
>DASVFB010000088.1:0-2577 GCA_036380275.1 Gaiellaceae bacterium
ACGGTCGGCAGGAGCTTGCCGAGAAACTGAAACGTGTCCCAGTGCAGATTGGCCTCGACATGGTCGTAGATGTCTTGCCCGAAGCGTTGCACCATCGCGTCTCGCTGCCGCCGCAACCGCGACAGCCTGAGAAGAGACCGGGACACCGTGCCTCCCCGCTCCTCGAGGTGCTCGCGCCATTCTGTGCCGATGTCGTCCTTGCGCTCGATCGCCCAACCAGCTCCCGCGAACGCACGCTCGACGTTCGCCTCGACCATGTTGGCGGGGACATTTCCGAGATGCCGGTCCATCATCTCGGCTTCCTGCGTCGTGAGCCGGTCGGTGACGAAGGTCGTGTAGACGAGCATGCGCCCCGTGCGACTCAGAACCCGCCGTGCCTCGCGGAGCGCGGCGTCGAGGTCGTTCACCTGCTCGATCACGTCGCGGCACCACACGAAGTCGAAGTGGCCATCCGGAAACGGGAGATCTTGCATCGCGCCCACGAAGACGTCGGCTCGGTCTGCAACCTCCGCGTCCTCGAGGGCCGCTCTCGCACGCTCGATGTGCACTTCGACCGGGTCCACGCCGACACCTGTCACGCCGTAACGCCGAATCAGTCGGATCAGGTGGGCAGCATCACGGCAACCGGCATCGAGAACGCGCGCGCTCGGTGCGAGGTAGCTCCCGGCGAGGTCGTGGAGCGAGTCCGGGCCGGAGGGCGCCAGGCTCTCGTCGAGGACGTCGTAGACGCGCCACGTCTCCACGCCGTAGACGCGGGAGAGTTGCGCGCTGCTGGTCACCGCGTCGTTGATCCCGGCATTGTCGTGGCTCGAACGCCATGGTGTTGCCGTAGCATCGCGCGATGAGCTGGGACGAGTCGTTCGCGTGGCGCTACGACGAGTGGGCGGCGCCGATGACCGAGGACGTCGATTTCTACGTCTCGCTCGCGCGCGAGGCAGACGGACCGCTGGTCGAGCTTGCCGTCGGCAACGGACGCGTCGCGATCCCCGTTGCGGAGGCGACCGGGCGGCCGGTGATCGGGATCGACACCTCACCCGCAATGCTCGAGCAGGCCCGCGCCCGCGCGGCCGTCAGGGAGGTGGAGCTCGAGCTGCACGAGGGCGACATGCGCGAGCTCGCGCTCGTCGCGCCCGCCGCGCTGATCTACTGCCCATTCCGCGCGCTCCTGCACCTCCCGACGTGGGGCGACCGCCGCCGCACCTTCGAGCGCGTCGCGGCGTCGCTGCGCCCCGGCGGGCGGTTCGCGTGGAACGCCTTCGCGTTCGACCACCAGGTCGCGGCGCGACTCGACGGGCAGCATCTGGACGAGCCGCTGCCCCACACGGTTCACTACGCCGTCGGCGACAATCGCGTCGACATCACACTTGACGGCGGCGCCACGAGCTCGCTGTGGTGGGCGACCAAGAATGAGTGGCTCGGGCTGCTCGACGTCGCCGGGCTCGAGCTAGAGGCGCTCTACGGCGGTTTCGACCGGCAGCCGGTCGATGACGACAGCCGTGAGTACGTCGTCGTTGCCCGCGCTAGCTCAAGCTAGTCGCAACAAAGTTGCTCGGTACCCGCGAGGTCTGCACGACCTGGTAGCCGGCATCTTCGAAGAGGTAGCGGTGCTTCAGCGACTGCCAGACGCCGCCGTTCGTCGTGGCAAGCTTGACGTCCGAGAAGCGGTACGCGTAGGTGTTGCAGGTGCCGGTGCCGCCGTTCCAGTTCTCGGCGAGCGCCTGCGGGTACCACTCGCCGTGGCTGGCAGGGAGGTGGATGGGCTTCGTGACGGGTTTGTTGTCGACCCACACGCGCCACCACGAGTTGCGCTCCCGCATCTCGAGGACGGCCAGCTTGTGCTTCTCGCCGGGCTGCACGTCAGCCTCGAGCTCGTGGTAAAGCGGGCCCTTTTTGCCAACGGTGACCTCGTAGTAGAGGTGGATCGTGTTGGTCGGCGCGAAGGAGGCGAGCCCAACCTGCAGCCACTCAGCGGTGTCGCCGGGGCCTTCCTCGGTCCCGCCGACGCCGATCCAGCCGCCGACGTGCCCGTCGGACACGATCGGCAACGCGAGCGAAGCGATCGTCGCCGACACACCGTGCGCCGTGTTCTCGGCCTGAAGGCCGGCGTAGGCGAATTCCTTGGCACCGCAAGCGTGCGAATTCGTCTTGCCGCCTTCGGCCGGTGAGACCGCCAGGAAAACGACTGTGAGCATTGCGAGAATCGAGAAGATGCGCGCCAGGGTGAGACCTCCGCAGCGAATGAGTGACGTGTCCTGCCGCTCTGATCGGCCGCGGCCCGACAGCGATTCATCCCTCGAAGGAGGCTCAAGTCGCCGGTGAAGATCGCCTCATGACGCATGCGGTCATCGTCACGCTCGCCGTTCTCGGCGTCATCGGCCAGGTGGTCGCAGTCGCGCTCTTGCTCATCGGCGTGCTTTGGCTCGTCGGCGTGCGCGCACCGTTCGAGCTCCTGCGCTCCGCGGTCTGGGGTTACGAGCTCTGGCTTGCTTTCGTCGTCGCGGCTGTCGCCACTGCGGGGAGCCTGTTCTTCTCGGAGATCGCGCACTTCGTGCCGTGCGAGCTCTGCTGGTACCAGCG
>DASVFB010000089.1:0-2633 GCA_036380275.1 Gaiellaceae bacterium
ATGATCCCGGGCGTGACTTCGCCGCCTGGAAAGTCGAAGCCGATGTTGTTGACATAGACGTTCCCGCGACCGTCGACGACGATGTCGTTCCAGCTGTGACCGTCGAGACGCTCTAGATCGGCGTAGGTCGAGAGCGAGCCGCCGGGCGCGCTTTGCCGCAGAGTCGTCCCCGAGACGACGAGCAGGTGTCCGTCGGGCAGCCAGTCGATCGAGAACGGGAACGACTCGACGCGGACGACGACCTTGCCTTGGCCCTGAACGTCGACGCCGATGATCTCCCGCGCGCCCCAGTCGCAGAACCACAGCTGGTTACGGTGCCAGCGGGGTGACTCCGGGAAAGCGAGGTTGTCGACCAGGACGCGCGGTTCGGTCACGAAGCGCCGGCCTAGAGCTTGACCAGCGCCTTGCCGCGGTTCTCGCCGTTCAGCATCCCGATGAACGCGCGCGGCGCGTTCTCGAGCCCTTCCGTCACGTGCTCGCGGTAGCGGATGTCGCTGTTCATGACCCAGCGCGCCAGCTTCGGGATCGCCTCGCCGAAGCGATGCACGTAATCCGTCACGAGGAAGCCCTGCATGCGGGCGCGGTACACGATGAGCAACGCGGGATGGAACGTCGGCTCCGGTCGCTCGAGGTTGTACTGCGACACCTGGCCGCAGATCGCGATTCGCGCGCCGACGTTCAGGCGCGCGTGTACCGCCGCCGAGATCTCGCCGCCGCAGTTGTCGAAGTAGACGTCGACACCGTCGGGGCATGCTTCCTTGAGCGCCGCGCGCAGGTCGGTCGCCTTGTAGTCGATCGCCTCGTCGAACCGGTAGAGCTCGCGTAGATCCTCCACCTTGTCCGCACCGCCCGCGATCCCCACCGTGCGGCAGCCCATGATTCGCGCAATCTGACCGACGATCGAGCCGACGGCGCCTCCCGCGCCGGAGACGACGACCGTGTCGCCTGGAACGGGCTGCGCCACGTCCAGCAGGCCAAAGTACGCCGTCAGCCCGGTCGCGCCGAGGACGTGCAGCGCGAGCTGCGGCTCAATGCCCGACGGCAGCTTGCGCAGCGATCCGCCGCGCGCGAGCGCATAGTCCTGCCAGCCGAGCTGGCCCAGGACAGTGTCGCCCGGCTCGTAGCGGGAGTCGTTCGACTCGACCACCTCGCCGACCGCCTGCGCCGTGATCACGTCGCCGAGCTCGAGGCCCTTCGCGTACGAGCGTGCGGTGCTCATGCGGCCGCGCTGGTACGGGTCGACCGAGACCCACGTCGTCCGGACGAGCACCTCGCCCCGGCCCGGCGACGGCAGCTCGGCCTCGTCGACGACGAAGTCGGACTCCTGCGGGAACCCGACCGGCCGCGACGCGAGCGTCACTCGCCGGTTCGTTCCTAGCTGAACCGCCAACCGTCCCCCGACTCAAATGCCTTCAGCACCCGCCGCGCGACGACCATGCGGTGCACCTCGTCTGGCCCGTCGTAGATCCGCGCGCCGCGCGCCATCACGTACATCGTGGCGAGCGGCGAATCGTCCGTGATCCCGAGCGCCCCATGCACCTGAATCGCGCGGTCGATCACGTCGTTCAGCACGCGAGCGGCGTAGAACTTGATCACAGAGACCTCCACGCGCGCCTCGTCTCCCGCGTCGATCTTGTGTGCGGCGTCAAGCGTCATCAGCCGGCACGCCTGGATCTCGGCCGCCGAGTCCGCGATCCAGTTCTGCACGGTCTGCTTGTCCGCGAGCCGCGAGCCGAACGCTTCGCGCGCGAGCGCGCGCGTGCACATGAGCTCGAATGCGCGCTGCATCTGCCCGAGCCAGCGCATCACGTGGTGGATGCGCCCCGGCCCGAGGCGCTTCTGCGCGATCATGAACCCTGCGCCGACGTCTCCGAGCGTGTTCTCCACCGGCACGCGCACGCCCTTGTACAGAACCTCGCAGTGCGTCGACCAGCCGCGACCGCGATGCCCGAACACGGGAACGGGACGCACGATCTCGAGGCCGGGCGCATCGGCTGGAACGATGATCTGCGTCGCGCGGGCGTGCCGTGGTGCGTCCGGGTCGGTCACCGCCATCACGATCGCGAACGCTGCGCCCTCGGCTCCCGACGAGAACCACTTGTGCCCGTCGATCACCCACTCGTCGCCGTCGCGGACCGCCCGCGTGCGCAGCGTCGTCGGATCGGACCCGGCGACCTCGGGCTCGGTCATGGAGAAGAACGAGCGGATCTGTCCGGCGACGAGCGGCGCGAGCCAGCGTTCCTTCTGCTCGTCCGTGCCGAACTCCCAGAGAATCTCGGCGTTGCCGGCGTCGGGCGCCTGACAGCCGAAGATGTACTGCGCCCACGTCGAGCGGCCAATCTCCTCGTTGAGGTAGGCGTAGGCGAGGAAGCCCGTCCCGGTGCCGCCTGCCTCCGGAGGGAGGTTCGGCGCCCATAGTCCTTCGGCTTTGGCCCTCTGCCTAAGCGACTCGACGAGCGCGAACGCAGCGTCGTCCTCCTTCAAAATCGCCGCCTCGTTGGCGTAGATGTGCTCGTCCATGAAGGCGCGGTAGCGCGCCCGCAATTCCTCGAGGCCGGGCGGCGGAGCGAGTTCCGTGACGCTCACACGTTTAGCATCGCAGGTTGTGCGCCTCGGGTTCTACATGGGCTACG
>DASVFB010000090.1:0-2673 GCA_036380275.1 Gaiellaceae bacterium
GTCGGGGAGGATGACGACGCCGGTGCCGGACGCCTCGTCGGGGAGCGCCGCGAAGGCGGCGAACCGGTTCCCGTCCTTCGCCTCGAGCACGACGTCCTCGTGCGTGAGCGCGCCGCCCGAGAGGACTGGGATCGGCGGCAGCGAGTCGCTGTCGAAGCACATCAGCGCGTGAGGTTACGCGAGCGCTTGCTCCGCTGCCGCCTTCAACCCCTCCGAGTAGCTCGGGTAGACGTGATGCATGTAAGCGAGGTCGTCCACGGTGACGCCGAGCTGCAGCGCCGGCGCGAGCCCGCCGACGATGTCGCTTGCGCCGCGCGAGACGACGTGCACGCCGAGCACTTTGCGCGTGCCGGTGTCGAAGACGATCTTGAACAGCCCGTGCTTCATTCGCGTGTACTGCGCGCGGGTCAGATTCGACGCCGGGTGCTTCACCGCGTCGACGTCGTGGCCGGCTGCGCGCGCCTCACGTTCCGTCCTGCCGACGGAACCGAGTTCCGGATCGGTGAAGATCGCCGTCGGCATGAAGGAGTAGTCCGCGTGCCGTCCACCGTTGCCGAACA
Source organism: Gaiellaceae bacterium (assembly GCA_036380275.1). Classification (GTDB taxonomy): domain Bacteria; phylum Actinomycetota; class Thermoleophilia; order Gaiellales; family Gaiellaceae; genus DASVFB01. Next base: position 561 of record DASVFB010000090.1, read on the forward strand.
TGTCTTCGATCGCGATCCGCGCCTGGTACTGCGCCGCCGGCGTGAACTGCGGTCCAACGGCGACGTCGCCCGCGGCCCAGATCCCGTCAACGTTCGTGCGCTGATGGTCGTCGACGACGATGTAGCCCCGGTCCGTCTCCACGCCCGAACGCTCGGGTGCGAGCTCTTCCGTGTTCGGCACTCGTCCCGAAGCGAGCAACACACGCGCCACGCGCACCTCCGCTCCGCCTGTGAGCGTCGCCACCGTCGTGTCGCCCTCGCCGGCAAAGGACTCGACCGCGGATTCGAGCATGATCTCGATGCCTTCGTCCTCGAGCGCAGCGTGCAGCTCGTTCGCGGCTTCGGTGTCGGAGCGCGCGGCGATCTGCGAGTCGCGGTTGACGATCGTCACGTGCGAGCCGAAACGGGCGAAGATCTGTGCGAACTCGAGGCCGACCGGACCGCCGCCGACGACCAGCAACGACTCGGGTATCTCCTCGAGCTCCAGCGCGGTTACATGGTCGATCCAATCGACCCCTTCGATTCCCGGCACGCGGGGCACCGCCGTGCGCGAGCCGCCGGCGATGAGGATGTGCTCGGCGGTGAGCTCGCGGTCGCCGACTCGCACGGCGTGTGCGTCGACGAAGGTCGCCTCTCCGGGAACGAGCTCGTAGCCCGCTTCCCCCAACACCTGGATCCAGCTCTCCTGCGTCCGGCGGATCGAGTCCTTCCACGCGCGCACGCGCGCGAGGTCGACACGGGCAGGCCCGCAGTCGATGCCCATCCACTCGCTCAGCTCGTTGACGGAGTACGCGAGCTCTGCGGCGACGAGGTAAGCCTTCGTGGGGCGGCACGCGACGTTCGGACAACTGCCGCCCCAGCGCGTCCGCTCGATGAGGGCGACCCGTACGCCGTACTCACGCGACGCCTTGGCGGCGGCGTCGCGTGCCGCCGAGCCGGCGCCTATGACGATGAGATCGAATTTGTCAGCCATGGGCGGATGCTCCCACACGCGGCGGCTCCGTTACGCTCGCGCCGTGGAGAACGAGGCGTCACTCGTCGCGCGGCTTCGCTCTGGCGACGAATCCGCGTTCCGCGCGCTGATCGAGATGTACCACGCGATGCTCGTGCGCGTTGCGCGGATGTACGTGTCGTCCCAGGCGGTCGCCGAGGAGGTCGCGCAGGAGACCTGGCTCGCCGTTCTGGAAGGGATCGATCGCTTCGAGGGGCGCTCCTCGCTGAAGACGTGGATCTTTCGCATCCTCACGAACCGCGCGAAGACGCGCGGAATCCGCGAAGGCCGCTCGCTTCCCTTCTCCTCGCTGGAGGCGGACGAGCCGGCCGTCGAGGCCGACCGCTTCCATGGCGACGGCCACGCGTGGCCGGGGCACTGGGCCGCGCCGCCTCCAGGGTTTCCAGAAGAGCGGCTGCTGGCAGCGGAGACGCGCGAGGTGATCGAGCGGGCGATCGAGGCGCTCCCGCCGACCCAGCGCGCGGTCATCTCCCTGCGCGACATCGAGGGTTGGAGCGCCGAAGATGTGTGTAACGCTCTGACGTTGAGCGAGACCAATCAACGAGTGTTGCTCCACCGGGCTCGCTCGTCGGTTCGGGCGGCGCTGGAGCAGTACCTCGCGCAGGTATGACGTGACGAAGATGGCCAATGCCTACGAAGAGCTCTCCTGTCAGGAGCTGGTCGAGCTCGTCACCGACTATCTCGAGGGAGCGCTCCCGTCGGAGCTGCACGATCGTTTCGAGCGGCACATCGCGCACTGCTCGGGCTGCCAGGCGTATCTGAAGCAGATGCGGGCCACGATCCGCGCCACGGGGACGCTCACCGTCGATTCGCTGACACCGGATGCGGAGAGCACGCTCCTCGATGCCTTCCGCGGCTGGAGGCAATCCGCAGACTAAGGTCCGGTGCTGTGAGCACCGACCTGCTCCAAGAGGAACAGGTGTGGACGGGCGATGCAGGGAGCCACGAAGGCTGGTTCTGCGTGGCGACCGATCCGTTCCCGTGTCCGGCCGCCAACTGCACGTTCGTTGCGAACTTCATGACGGCGGTGCACCTGGTGCTCGTCTGGGAAGAGCTCGACGATCCAAATCTGCTCCGTCACGCGCAGCGTGCGAAGGAGGT
>DASVFB010000091.1:0-15632 GCA_036380275.1 Gaiellaceae bacterium
GTCCTGAGGCATGAAATGCACGCGCATGAGCACTGTGCTGCGGCTCGGGTCGGTGATGTAGTCGGTCTCGATCGTGTACTTGCCGCTTTTTGCGGTCGCCGTGACGTTGCACGCCATGCCGCCGCTGTCGCGGACGGCCTCGGCGGTGTAGGTCATGTCGCGCGTCTGCAGATCGGTGAAGGTCGAGCCGTCGCTGACGACGTACTGCAGCGTCTCGAGGTTCGTGTTGTCGACCGTCGGGTAGTAGACGTCGCTCAGCACGCCGTTCGCGACGGTGTACCAGACCTTCGATGTGGTGTTGCGTGCCGTCCCGAGGCAGTCCTTCCGCGCGAGATCGAAGTGCGAGATGTCGCCCGTAATCGCGGGCGCGGTGATCGTCAGCACATGCGTCGCGGCGACGTAGCTGAACGTCACCTCGGCGTTGTCGAACGGGACCGTGAACGGGATGTCTGGCCCGTTCGCGACGCCACCTGCGCCGTAGTTCTCGTCCCAGCTCTCGTTGATCGCGACCTTCGCCAGGTACGAGCCGTGCGGTAGCGCCGTCGTCTCGAACGAGTAGATGCCATCGCCGTCGGGATCCTCGAGCCACGAGCGAAGGCAGCTCGGATCCCAGTCGGTCGGGCAGCCGAGCTCGGACTGGAAGCTTCCGGGAGCGACCGCGATCACCGAGCTCTTGTTGTCGGTGATCCAGTGGCTCTTGTGGTCGTAGTAGAACTTCACGTCCCCGCCTGCGGGGAGGTTGAGCGGGATGTTCGCGCCGCCCGCGTGCAAGCCGTAGCTCTCGTTCCACGAGTCGTTTAGGGCAGCCTTGTACTCGTAGCCGCCTGCCGGCAGTGCAAAGGTCTTCTGCCAGACGTCGTCGCTTGCGTCGTAGGCCAGGTGCGTCTGCGCACAATCGGGCTGCCAGTCGCCCGGGCAGCCGAGCTCGGACTGCAGCGACCCGGCGATCGTCACGGATGCCGGATCCGGCGTATGCGAGGCACTCGCGGCCGTCACCAGCAGCAACGCCACTCCAACAAGCGCGACCGGCGCCACGCGAAGCTTCCTCACAACGCTCCTCCCACCCCGATTCGGCCAACCATACAACGCTGCCGCCCGCGCCTGCCGGTACCGTGTCACCGAACGCCGAAACCCCAGAGAGAGGAAGGGCCTGGATGAGTCCGACCAAAAAGCGTCAGACGATGGGCAAAGTGACGCGTGAACGGGAGCTCAAGGAGCGTCGCGCCTTGAAGCAGGAGAAGAAGGACGCGAGGAAAGCGGCTGCTGCCGAGGAGCGCGCCGCCGAGGCCGATGGGACGTTGCCCGTATCTACGGAAGAAAGCGAGCCCGAAGGGCTCTCAAGCGTCTGACGCGACCCGAACCGTTCCGTCGAGACTGACGATCAGCCGCTCCGGCGGATTGTCATCGGCCAGGAAGGGCGCGAGCGCCTCCCGGGCCCAGCCGTTCGATGCGACGGACGAGGGCGCCGAGAACTCCACCATCGACCGTGCGCGCCGCTCACCGCGCGACAGCTTCACGAGGTAAGACGTATCGCAGTCGGCGTCGGGCGTCGGCTCGACCGGGCGCGTGTCGTCGACAATCCACTTAGTCACCCAATCAGTATGCCCTGGAAATAGCCCGACCGACGGATTCCCGCTCTCTGACGCAGTAAGAGAAAGGGCGCCCGGAGGCGCCCTACGGTCGATCGCCCTCTTCGACTACGAGTTCTGGTCTCAACATCGGCCGTTGACGCTCCGGACTTGAGGCACATCCCTCGTTAGAGGGATGTCGCCACGTCGCCGAGCGCGCTGAAGCTGCCGTCTGCCGCGAGGCAATGCTCGATGAATTGCTCGAGCATCGCGATCCGGTGGCCCCGCCCGATCACCTGCGGGTGCATGCAGACGGTCAGGACGCCTCCGTCGACATGCTCGCGCATCCAGTCGAACTCGCCGCGCCAGATCTCGAGCACCGCGCTCGGCGGCGCACCGCCTTTGCGGTACGGATCGAAGTTGAACTGGAAGTGCACCCAGTCGTCGAGCTCGAACGACATGGGCAGTTCCCAGAGGCGCGACTCGCGCCCGCGGACGAGCGGTTCGGCGCGCGAGACACTGTCTCCGATCCGCGGATGGAACGGGCGGTAGTCGTCGGCCATGAGGCTCGAGTCGTAGACGAAGCCGTGCTCCTCAACGAGCTCGAGCGTCGAAGCCGAGAGATCGGCCGACGGCGAGCGGTAGCCGAGTGGACGAACTCCGATCCGCTCGAGCACGTCGAGCGCCCGCTCCATGTCGGCGAGCTCATCGTCGCGCGACTGCTGCGAGGGATCGACGTGTGCGTAGGAATGGTGCGCGACCTCGTGGCCGCGCTCGAGGATCGACTGCGTCTCGTGAGGGAACGACTCCACCGTGTGCCCGGGCACAAAGAAAGTGGCGCGAATGCGGTGCCGGTCGAGCAGGTCGAGCACACGCGGCACGCCGACGCGTGCGCCGTACTCGCCGCGGGCGAGCATCGCGGGGGTCGTGTTCGCGTAGCCGAACCACACCGAGAGCGCGTCGAAATCGAAGGAAAGGCAGACCGTGCTCGCCGGCATCGCGTGATGCTAACCACCGGGCTTCGCGTACGTCTCATCGTCTCCAGATGGCGGGTTTGGCGTCAGCACGCATGCGCCGCCGCGCGGGCTGGGCAGGCGCGCTCGTCGCCGTCGCGGCGGCCGCCGCAGCTGCGGTCCTCTTGCTGCCGAAGGGCACGCCGGAGCATCAGACGCTTCGACCCGGAGCCGACGTCGTGACCACGCCGCGTGCCGTCAAGCTCACCGCCGAGCGCAGGCGTACGATCGACGAGCTGCTCGACGCGTTCGTGCCGGCCGCGATGGAGCGGAAGAAACCGCTGCGAGCTCTGCCGCTCGTGACCGAGTCGTTCCGCTCAGGCGTCTCGCGGGAGGACTGGTCGCGAGGCGACCTACCGGTGTTTCCGTACTTCCCTCTTGGCGAGCAGTTCCACACGTGGCGCCTCAATTACTCGTACCAGGGCGAGGTCAGCGTGGAGCTGCTCTTCCACCCCGCTCCGAAGGAGTCGCTCGGCCCGCTCGCGGTCACGGCTGTCTTCAAGCAGATCGGCGGACGCTGGCTGATCGACTCGTTCGTTCCGTCGGCCTCGTTCGCACCCGAACGCAAATCGCCCAAGGTCGTCGCGCACCCTGATTTCTCGCCGCAGGCCGAAGGGCGCGGGAAGGCGCAGCTGTCGACGCGCTGGCTGCTCGTTCCCGCGGCCGTCCTCGCGCTGATCGTGCTCGTTCCAATCGGGCTCGGGATCGCGCACCTGCGTCGCTCCCGCCGCGCCTGGCGCGCGTACCAGCCTCGCTAGACTGCCTGGGCCGCGGGACTGAGGCGTTTTCCCGCGCGAAAGTGCTTCGCACTTTGCGCGGTTGGGTTGGGCAGGCGCCTTCGGCGCGCGTGCAGAAGAGCATTCTCTTGCGAGGCGGCTGCTTCGATCTTCGTTTTACGTGCAGTGCGGCAAAGCCGCACTGCCGACGAGACGTATGCCGCTAGACTGCGACCGCCGCGGGACTGAGGCGTTCCGAACCGCGTCAGGTCCGGGAGGAAGCAGCGCTAAGGATCACGCTTCAGGTCCCGCGGTTTTTTGACGGGCGAAAAGCTCCGCTTTTCGCCCGGGGTTTGGCTCTCGCCCGAGCCCTCGGCCGCTGCTAGGTTCGAAACGCCATGGCTAGCAAGCCGAGTCCCGACAATCCGCTCCACGGCTCGTGCCTTTGCGGAGGCGTCAGCTTCGAGGTGACCGCGCCGTTCATCTGGGCGAATCACTGCCACTGCTCGCGCTGCCGCAAGCACTCGGGTGCCTTCGGCGGTACGCAGGGACGCGTGCCGCGCTCGGGCTTCCGCCTGTTGGCGGGCGAGGAGCTGATTCGCGTCTTCAGGCCTGAGGGCGGACGAGTGAAGGCATTCTGCTCGGTTTGCGGCTCGAGCCTGTTCGGCGCCGACTGGCCCGAAGGCGACGAGGTGGCGATCCGCTTCGGCGCGCTCGACGGCGATCCCGGGATCCGACCGCAATTCCACACCTTCGTCGCGTCACGGGCACCCTGGGAGGAGATGCCGAACGACGGCCTCCCGCGGCACGACGAAAACGCCTAGGCCGCAAGCCGCGGGCGAAGCAGCGGCATCACGTCTTCGGGGTCCGGATAGCGCCCGAGCATCGACTTCTCGAAGACCAGTTCGTCTCCGACGTGTACGTCGAACACGCCGCCGACTCCGGTTACCAGCTCGACAGCGCCGACGCGCTCCTCGAACTCTTCGAGAATCTGCGCTGCCAGACCGACAGCGTTCGGTCGCGCGCCTCAGGGGACGCAGTACTCGATGCGGACCAGTGGAGCGCCGCTCACGCGCGGTCCTTCACGTGCTTGTCGAGCCAGGCTTGGACGCGGCTCCACGCGTCGAGCTGATGCTCGCGCTCCGTCCAGCCGTGGCCTTCACGCGGGTACACGACGAGCTCGACCTCGCAGCCCGCTTCGACGAGCGCGTTGTAGAACTCTGTCGCCTGCGGCAGCGGGGTGCACAGGTCGTCCTGCCCGTGGAGAATCAGCGTCGGTGTCTTCGCGTCTTGCGCGTGGAAGACCGGTGACCACTTCGGATACGGACCTCCTGGGTCACAGGGCTCGCCCTGCAAGAAAAGCGCGTCGAACTGGCCGATGTTCGTCGTGTAATGGAAGCTCGTCCAGTCGGTAACGACCGCGAACGGGATCGACGCCGCGAAGCGGTCGGTCTGCGTCACGGCCCACGAAGCCATGAAGCCGCCGTAACTGCCGCCCGTGATCGCGACACTCGCTTCGTCGACGATCCCGTCGCGGACGAGCGCGTCCACGCCGGCGAGGATGTCCTTGAAATCGCCGCCGCCCATATCGCCGAGGTTGGCGCGTGCGAACTCCTGCCCACGTCCGCTCGACCCTCGAGGGTTGGGAAGGAAGACCGCGTACCCGGCCTGGGCGAGCATGTGCACCCACATGAACGGGAAGCTCCAGGACCAGGTTCCGGTCGGGCCCCCGTGCACCAGCACAACCAGCGGCAAGGAGCCGTTCTCGTGACCGCTGGGCACTGCGAGCAGCCCCTCGATCTCGAGACCGTCGAACGAGTCCCATGTGTACGAGCGCCAGTCCGCGGTACGAAGCTGCGGCGCAAGCTCGGCGTTCAGCGCCGTGATGGGTCGAGGCTCGCCGTCCTCCAGGAAGACGACCTCGGGCGGGTCGTACGCGCTCTCGAAGATGGCGGCGATCCTCGAGCCGTCCGCGCTCGGGGAGAACCTTGGCTGAAAGCGCAGCCCGATCGTCGCGTCGCCGGAGAACAACTCGTCGACGGCGCCGCCGACGCCGACGCGGGCCGCGAACGTCCGACTCCGCCGCGAGCCTGCGCACCAGAGCGTGTTTTCGTCCGCGAACGCAAGCCACGTCACGTCGAGCTCGGGCGCGAGCGGGCCGACTCCTAGGACGTTCGCCGTTCCGGTCACGACCGCGCGGTCCGACGCAAACCCCTCGATGAACGCAACCAGGCCGCCGGGCGAGATGCGCGGGCACTGCAGCTGCCATTCGGCCGTGTGGACGCGCTCGACGGTTCGGCTGTCGAGGTCGATCAGCCCGATCCACGCGTCGTACCACGCGCTCTCGGAAGGCTCGTCCGTGCAGACGGCAGCGACCTTGCCGCCCGCCCAGTCGTACTCGAAGACGTTGATGCCCTCCGGGCTCACCTCTTTCGTCGCTCCCGAGGCCGCGTCGACGAGGTAGAGACGCCGCCAGTGCGCGGCCGGCCTGTAGACCTTCGGATCAGGCTCCTCGGCGTCCGCCTCCGCGATCTTCGTCGCGGTCTGCGCGCCTGCGCGGTCGGAGCCGAGATCGGCGGCGAGCGCGAGCAGCGAGCTGCCGTCCGGCGACCACTGGATGTCTTCTACAGAGCCGGGGATCTCGCCGACTTCTCCACGGCCGTCGATCCAGAGGCTCATGCGGCCGGCATGGCCGCGATCCGTCGCGTAGGCGAGCGTCTTGCCGTCAGGCGCGAAGCGGGGCAGTGCGTCGGCAGCGCCCGCCTCGGTCGCCTCGGCGCCGTCGATCCAGAGCCTCGTTTCGAGCGCCTGCCCCTTCTCGCGGAAGGAGGGCGCGACGATGTACGCGAGCCGCGAGCCGTCCGCCGAAAGCGCCAAGTCGACCGGCCGGCGAAGCTGCATGACCAACTCAGGCGTGACGCTGACGGCTTCTGGAGCGGGCGCCCGCATGCGCTGATCCTACTCTGCTTGAATCGCAGAAGTGACCGCGCTCTACCGGAAGTACCGCCCGCAAGACTTCGACGACGTCGTCGGGCAGGAGCCCGTCGTGCGGACGCTCAAGAACGCGATCGGCGCCGGCCAGGTTCGGCAGGCATATCTCTTCGCCGGCCCGCGCGGCACGGGCAAGACCTCGCTCGCCCGCATCCTCGCCAAGGGGCTCAACTGCGAGCAGGGCCCGACGCCGAATCCGGACAAGACGTGTCACGCGTGCGTGGCGATCGCGAACGGCAACTCCCTCGACGTCGTCGAGATGGACGCGGCGTCACAGCGCGGCATCGATGACATTCGCGAGATCCGCGAGCGTGTCGTGCTGCAGCCGGCCGAGGGTCGTTACAAGGTCTACATCCTCGACGAGGCGCACCAGCTCACCGATGCGGCTTGGAACGCCTTGCTGAAGCTGATCGAAGAGCCGCCGCCGCACCTCGTCTTCGTCTTCTGTACGACCGATCTCGCCAAGGTGCTGCCGACAGTTCGCTCGCGCTGCCAGACGTTCGTCTTCCAGCGGCCCCGCCTCGCCGAGCTCGTCCAGCGTTTGCGGCGCGTCGCGGACGGCGAGGGCATCGACGTTCCCGACCAGGCGCTGTCGCTGATCGCGCGCGGCGCGCGCGGATCGTTCCGCGACGCGGAGTCGACGCTCGACCAGCTCTCGGCGGCGACCGAGGGCCAGATCACCGTGCAGGCGGTGCTGCAGCTCCTCGGCGCGGTCGAGGAGGAGGCGCTGTTCCGGCTGTGCGACCTCGTCGTCGACCAGGACACTGCAGGCGCACTCACGTTCATCGAGGAGCTCGCGGCCCAGGGCCAGGATCTCGGCCGGCTCGTGCTCGACCTGCTCGAGCACCTGCGCGCGCTGATGCTCGTGCAGCACATGGGCGAGGTTCCCGACTCGCTGCCGCTGACCGATGAGACACGCGAGCGGCTCGCCGCGCAGGCGAACCAGCTCGGCGCGGCGACCGTAGTTCGACTGATCGACCTCCTGGCCGTCGCAGTCGAGGACATGCGCCAGGGCGGCGACCCGCGCCTCCCACTGGAGCTCGCGCTCGTGAAAGTCACGCGCCCGGCCGCCGACATGTCGCGCGAAGCCCTGGCCTTCCGCCTCGATCAGCTCGAACGTGGCTACAACGCCCCTGTCCCAGGGACAGTCCCTGAGACAGCGCCGGAAACGACAGCCCCGCCCGGGCTCCCCGATGTCGAGCTCGAGCAGCTGCAAGAGGCGTGGCAGCGCAGCGTGCTCGCGGCCGTGAGCGAGAAGTCGATCCCGACCGCGTCGATGCTCGCCGAGGCTCGGCCGACCGCGCTTGACGATGACACGCTCACGATCGAGTTCCCGCAGACCGCGTCGTTCCACCGCAAGCTCGCGGAAGAGCCGAAGAACGCGACGCTGCTTCGAGACTCGCTCTACGAGTTGACCGGCCGCCGCCTCGCGCTCGAATTCGTCCTCGGCGAAGGCGCGCCCGCGGAAGAGCAGGGCGACGAGGCGCCGGCGGGTGAGGAGGAGATCTACCAACTCGTCAAGGAAACCTTCGACGCAAAGGAGATCGATCCGCAGTGAGCATGGACTTCAACAAACTCGCCGAGCAGGCGCAGCAGATGCAAGAGCAAATGCAGAAGGCGCAAGAGGAGATGGCGAACGAGGTCGTCGAGGGAACCGCCGGCGGAGGAGCGGTGGTCGTGAAGGCGACGGGCACCGGAAAGATCACCGAGATCAAGATCAAGAAGGAAGCGATCGACCCCGACGATCCCGAGACGCTCGAGGATCTCATGCTCGCAGCCGTGAACTCGGCGCTGCAGTCGGCCGAGGAGCTGGCGAAGAAGAAGCTGAACCTCGGCGCGCTCGGCGACCTCGGCTCGCTCGGCCTCGGCTTCTGAACGCAGGCGCCAAGCCGTTCGTTCTCGTCCACGGGTCCGGCGGCGGCGCCTGGAACTGGGACCGTGTAGCGCCGTTGCTGCGCGAGGCCGGACACGAGGTGCGCATGCCCGACCTCGAGATGCGGGACGCAAGCGTGGGCATCGAGGATCACGCGCAGCAGGTCGTCGACGCGGTCGGCGGCCTCCACGACGTCGTGCTCGTCGGCCACTCCTACGCAGGCCTGCCGATCGCGGTCGTCGCCGACCGCATCCCCGAGCGGCTCGCACGCGTCGTCTACCTCGACGCGTTCGCGCCGACGGACGGCGATTCGGGCGTCGCGCAGCGGCCTGAGCTCCTCGAGTCGTTCGTCCCACGCGCGCGCGACGGCCTTCTGCCTCCGATCCCGCCGGAGTCGGCAGGCGCGGACGAGGCCGACTACGAGCTGCTGCGCGCGGGGCTCACTACGACGCCGCTTCGCTGCTGGACGGATCCGGTGCAGCTCACCGGCGTCGGCGAACGCGTGCCGCGCACATACATCTGGTGCACGCGCTCCGGATTCGGCGGGCTCGCCGCGCGCGTGCGGGAGGACCCGACGTGGGACTTCCACACGCTCGAGACCCAGCACATGGCCATGTACACCGCGCCGCGCGAACTCGCGGACCTCCTGCTCGAGCTCTCGTAGACCGACGGCCGATCGGCCCAGGCACAATTCGGCCGTGCTCTCACCGGCCGTGGACAATCTGGTCGCTCAGCTCACGAAGCTGCCCGGAGTCGGGCAGCGGACGGCGCAGCGGCTCGCCTTCCATCTCCTGTCACGGCCGAAGGACGAGGCGCTTGCGCTCGCGAGCGCGATCGAGGACGTGAAGGAACGCGTTCGGTTCTGCGCCGAGTGCGGCAACCTCACGGAGACGGAGCTGTGCGGCATCTGCGCGGACGCGCGACGCGACCACACGACCATCTGCGTCGTCGAGCAGCCCGCGGACCTGCTTTCGCTCGAGCGCACGCACGAGTACCGCGGGCTCTACCACGTGCTCGGTGGATCGCTCTCGCCGCTCGACGGCGTCGAGCCGGAGCATCTGCGCATCGACGAACTGTTCCAGCGCGTGGCTCGCAACGGCGTGCAGGAGGTCGTGCTCGCGACGAACCCGAACATGACGGGCGAGGCGACGGCGGCGTTCCTCGCAGACCGTCTGCGCGGTCAGGTGCGCGTGACGCGGCTCGCGAGCGGGCTCCCCGTCGGCGGCGATCTCGAGTACGCCGACGAGGTGACGCTCGGCCGCGCCCTCTCAGGCCGTCGCGAGATGACCTAGCCCGCGCCGCGCCGCATTCGCCCAGACGGTCCGCCGCGTCAGATCCACAGGCAGAATGAAACGGTGACCGAGGCCGTTTATCAAGCGATCCCGGAGGTCGCGAGCGACGAGCGCACTCCGCACGAGGGGACCGTCGTGATGAAGTTCGGCGGCACGTCGGTCTCGGGGCCCGAGCGGCTGAAGGCGGTGGCGCGGCGCCTCGTCGAGGCGAGCGAAGCGGGCAACAGGGTCGTCGGCGTCCTCTCCGCAATGGGCGACACGACCGACGAGCTGCTCGACCTCGCCCGGGAGATGTCGGAGCAGCCGGATCCGCGAGAGCTCGACATGCTGATCTCGGTCGGCGAAAGGATCTCCTGTGCGCTCGCCGCGATGGCGATCGTCGACTTGGGCCAGCAGGCCATCTCCCTCACCGGGTCGCAGGCCGGGATCGTCACGGACACCGTCCACGGGAAGGCGAAGATCGTCGAGGTGCGTGCCAAGCGCATCCACGACGCGCTCGACGCGGATCGCATCGTTCTCGTCGCCGGGTTCCAGGGTGTGTCGAACGAGTCGCTCGACATCACGACGCTCGGCCGCGGCGGAACCGACCTGACCGCCGTTGCGCTAGCGGCGGCGCTCGGCGCCGACTCGTGCGAGATCTACACCGACGTGCAGGGAGTGTTCACGGCCGATCCGCGGATCGTCCCCGAGGCGCAGAAGATCCACGCCGTCAGCTACGACGAGATGCTCGAGATGGCGGCTTCCGGCGCGAAGGTTTTGCAGCTACGCTCGGTCGAGTTCGCTCGGAACCACAATGTGAGGCTCCACGTCCGCTCCACGTTTGCCGATGCGGACGGCACGTGGATCACGGAGGAGGAAGACCCTTTGCTCGAAAAGGCGATGATCTCCGGCGTCGTGCACACGCGCGAAGAGCTCGTGTACCGCGCTGGGGGCGTCGGCGCCGCGTCGCTCTTCGAGGCGCTCGCTCTGGCGTCGGTGAACGTCGACACGATCGTGCAGATCAGCCCTGACGAGATCGTGTTCTCCGCGCCGATCGAAGATCGCGTCGACATCGAGCGCACGCTCGACTCGCTCGGCGCCGACTGGTCGTCGCGGGACGACCTCGGGAAGGTGAGCGTTGTCGGCGCGGGCATGAAGAGCCATCCGGGGATCGCCGCAAAGACTTTCGCAACGCTGCGCGCTGAGGGCGTCGAACCCGCCGTCGTGACCACGTCTCCGATCAAGATCGCGTGCCACGTACCGACCGACGACGTGGAGAAGGCCGTTCGCGCGCTCCACGAAGCATTCGACCTTGCCTAGCGTCGGGGTTCTCGGAGCGACCGGCGCGGTCGGCGGCGTCCTGCGCGACCTGCTGCGCGACTGGGACAACGTGCGCTACTTCGCCTCCGCCCGCTCTGCGGGCACGACCCTCGACGGTAGAACGGTCGAGGAGGCGACGCCCGAGGCGCTCGAGTCCGGCGGCCTCGACCTCTGCTTCTCGGCGATCGGCGCGACGGCTTCGCTCGAGCTCGTGCCGCACGCCGTGCGTGGCGGCGCCGTCGCGATCGACAAGTCGTCCGCATGGCGGATGAAGCCCGACGTGCCGCTCGTCGTGCCGGAGGTCAACGGAGACCGCGCGCTCGAGCACAATGGCGTGATCGCGGTGCCGAACTGCTCGACGATCCAGCTGATGGTCGCGCTCAAACCCCTGCACGACGCGGCCGGCCTGCGAAGCGTGCGCGTCGCGACGTACCAGTCCGTTTCGGGCGCCGGCAAGCAGTCGATGGAGCGGCTGCTCGCCGAGCGCGTGGAGGACCACGACCTCCGCGGCGACTGGGCGCTCGAGGGCGAGGAGTTCGAGGAGGAGGCGAAGATCCGCGAGGAGACGCGCAAGATCCTCGACCTTCCCGAGCTGCCGGTGCAGGCGATCTGCGTGCGCGTGCCCGTGCTCGTCGGCCACCTCGAAGCCGTATGGATCGAGACCGATGATGCGCTCGAGCCGGAACAGGCGCGCGGGTTGCTCGCGTCCGCACCGGGCGTGCGCGTCGTCGATTTCCCGAGCCCGGCGCAGGCCGCAGGCGAGGACGACGTGCTCGTCGGCCGCGTGCGGCGCGACCCTGCGACGAAAAACGGGCTCGCGCTTATGGTCGCCGGCGACAACCTGCGCAAGGGCGCAGCGCTGAACGCCGTGCAGATCGCCGAGCTGCTCGTCGAGCGCTCGGCGCTCGCGGCCTAGGTCAGGCTCGCTTCGGGCCGAGCTTGGCCTGCAGGAACTCGATGATCTCGCGAATGTCCCGCCGAATTTCGTCGAGCTTCTCGAGGGCCTCAGGTGGGATGTTCTTCTTCTTCGCCATCGTCCTCCTCGAACTCTTGTTCATCCAGCGTAGCTTCGATGCGCTACGGAATCCGCTGCGGCACAGGCGCCGGCGCGAAGACCTCGCGCAGCTTCCGCATCACCTCGGCGCGTGTGCCCGCGAGCGCCGGCTGAAGCCCGCCGAGCTCGAGCCTGCAGAGCTCGACGCGTCCCTGCACGCGCAGCGTGCGAAACCCGAAGTCCGCGAGGAAGTCCCGCGGGAACACTGTGCGATGCACCTCGAAGCGCTCGTACGCCGACTCGCCTTCGGGGTAGCGATACGCGAATGTCTCGAGCGCCAGCGCGTGGCGGTCGCGCGCCTCGCCGATCGCCGTGAGGAAGAGCGACTGCATCACCCACGGCGTCGACGGCTCGACAAGGTAGGCACAGGTGATAAGAAATGCGTCGTCGCTCGGAGGGCCAGCAGGCAACTCCTGAGCGCGCGGGAAGTACGGCGCGGGGCCGAACTGCATCGAGCCAAGGAGTCTCCCGTCGTCGTCGTGGTAGACGGCGCCCCAGGCGCCCGAGTCGTCCTCGATCCTCTCGATCCAGCGGCGCTTGTCCGTCGCGCGACCGGTGCTCGACTGCCACCAGACGCAGTGGTGGCAAACGCTCGGCGTCGTCTCGAGCGTTGCGCCGGTCAGTCCTGCGACACGCGTACCCATCTACTCTCCTTCCAGAACCAACTCCGTCGCCTCGGGCCGCGCCGCGAAGCGGAACGGCACGAACGTCGTCCCGAGCCCGGCGGAGACATGCAGTATCCCTCCAGGTCGCCGGTAGAGCCCGCGCGTGTAGCGCGCACGGGGATGGGCCAGGCGCAGCTTTCCGCCTGGGAACGGGACGCAGATCTGGCCGTCGTGCATGTGGCCGGAGACGACGAGGTCGAAGGCACCGGCCGGAAGCCGGTCGACGAGGGCCGGGAAATGGACGATGAGGATGCGCAGGTCGGCCTCGTCACGGCCCACTGCGAGGTCGGCCGGCTGCGGCCGCGACCGCGCCCACCGCGAGCGCGGGTCGGCGCCCGCGATGTACACGCGCCTGCCGCGCACCTCGATCGTGACTCCTTCGTCTGAGAGGAGCGCCGCCGGCTCGAGCTCGCGAAGGAGAGTCCGCTCGACGAAAGGGTCACGGCTGATCGCAAGATCATGGTTGCCGAGGATCGCGTAACACCGCGGCAGCTCGGCGACGACACGGCGCAGCAGCGGCTCGCCCGAGGCGCGCGTCAGCAGGTCGCCGCTGACGAGCGTCAGGTCGGGCTGTCGCTCGGCGACCCACTCAGCGGCCCGCTCGACCGCGTGCGAACCTCGTCCCGGAACGCCGAGGTGGAAATCGGAGAGGTGCGCGATCCTGAGCCCGCGCAGCTCGTCCGGAATCCCGGGCACGCGCACGTCACGCGTCTCGAGCCGAACCCATCCCGCTTCGAACCACGCCCACCCGAGCGCGGCCGCCGCAACGCCCGCAAGCGCCTTCAGGCTTGCAGCTTCTCGAGGACGGGCTGCACCGACACCACGTGGCGCTTGAACTTCAGCTCCGACTCCTCGAAGCCGGCGGCGACCCCGATCAGCTGCGACAGGTGCAGGATCGGCATGCTGAAGTCGCGACCGGTCGTGGCGCGAAGCTTCGACTGCCACGCGTCGAGCGACAGGTGGCAAAGCGGGCACGGCGTCACCATCGCGTCCGCGCCTGCGTCGATCGCCTGCTCGATCGGCTGGATCAGCTCTTGAAGCGCCGTTTCCTCGCGCGCCTGGATGATCGGGAAGCCGCAGCACTTGATCTTGGCGGGATAGTCGATCGCCTCCCCGCCGCAGGCTTCGATGATCGCCTCGAGCGACCACGGGCGGTCTGGATCCTCGAAGCCCATGATCTTCGACGGCCGCAGAATCTGGCAGCCGTAGAACGGCGCCACCTTGAGCCCCTTCAGTCCTTTGTGCGCGACTTCCTTCAGGAGCTCGTAGCCGTCACCTTCGGCGATCAGCCAGAGAAGGTGTCTGACCTCGACGCTGCCCGAGTACGGCGGCACGCCGACGGCCGAGAGGTTGCGGTTCACGCGCTCGCGCAGCGACTCGTCGCCCTTGAGCTGCCAGTTCGCCTGACGCAGGTTGAGCGTGCAGACGTTGCAGATCGTCATCAGCGTGTCGGCGCCGGTCGCCTCGGCGTACGCGAGGATGCGCGCGTTCAGGTGCAGGTAGTAGTCGGGCTCAGCTTCGTGGATGTCGCCGGCGCCGCAGCACGTCACCGACTCGAGCTCCTCCAGCTCGATGTCGAGCAACGGCGCGAGCGCCTGCGTCGAGATGTCGAGCTCTTTCGCCGAGAGCGAGGCGAGGCAACCCTTGTAATACGCGACCTTCATTCGGCGACCTCTTCGAGTTCGAGCACGCGCTCGCGCTCCTTGCTCTCCTGCTCGAACTCGATCCGGCTCAACGCGTGCTCTCCCTGCACGATGCCCAGCGCGCCGTCGACGCCTTGCCCCTTCACGAGGTCGTAGAGCGCCCGCGACTGCGTCACATCCTTCGCGACGTGCGGCGGCACGGGCGGAGGCACCTTGCCGTGCTTGGCGAGCGCAAGCGCGAACCCGGTCTGCTTGATGGCCTCGATGATCCCCTGCGTCTTCGGCACGAGCTCGGTCTCGCGCAGCCAGCCGGTCGTCTTCGCGGAGGTGACGAACCAGTTCGCGTGCTTCGCGCCCATGTCGTGGTCGATCCCTTCCTTGATCGACTCGGCGCCGAGCTTGGCGATTGCGTCTCGAGGATCGACGCCCTTGGGGCAGCGCTCGTTGCAGAAGTAGCAGCGTGTGCAATCCCAGATGCCGTGCTCGGAGTTGTAATCCTCGAGCCGCTCGACAGCCGCGGCGTCGCGTGCGTCGCCCACGAAGCGAAACCCCTTCGCGAGAGCCGCCGGCCCGAGAAACTCTGGATCGGCCTCCATCGAGTTGCACTCGGAGACGCAACAACCGCACATGATGCAGAGCGCTTCCTTGTTGATCACGTTCATCTGTTGCTGCGACACGATGCGTTCCTTCTCGCGCACCTCGTCGTAGCCCGGTTGCAGCCACGGCTTCATCGCGCGGATCTTGCTCCAGAACGGCGACATGTCGACGACGAGGTCCTTGAGGATCGGCATGTTGCCCATCGCCGAGATCGTCGGCACGTGCCCGGCGGAGACGATCGGCTGCATTCGCGTCTTGCAGGCGAGCACCGCCGCGCCGTCCATGCGCATGCCGCACGAGCCGCAGATCATCATCCGGCAGCTCTTGCGGTACGAGAGCGTCCCGTCGACGCGGTCCTTGATCAGGTCGAGCACGTCGAGCAGCGTCACCCACTCCGGGGCGGTGACCTCGTACTCCTTCAGCGCGCGCTCGCCCGTTGACGAGTCGTAGCGCCAGATTTTCAGCGCGACCTGGATGTCAGTACTTCCTCTCTTGCGGCTGCCACTTGGTCATCGTGACGGGCTTCCAGCCCAGCTTCGGCCGCCCATCATCGTCGAGAGAAACCAGCGTGTGCTTGAGGAAGCTTTGGTCGTTGCGGTCCGGATAGTCGTACGGCCGCGCGTGCGCGCCGCGACTCTCCTTGCGCGCGACGCCCGCGACGATCATGCAGTCGGCGAGGTCGAGCAGGAACTCGAGCTCGAGCGCTTGCGTGAGGTCGTTGTTGAAGATCTCACCCTTGTCGTCGACGAGGACTCGCTCGTAGCGCTCGCGCAGCCCGGCGACGATCTCGCCCTGGCGCAGCATCTGATCCTCGCGCCGGAAGACGCCGAAGTTCTCGTGCATCGTCTGCGCCAGCTCGTCGCGGATCTTCCACGGTCGCTCGCCGCGGTCCCGTTCGAGTAGCGCCTTCAGATCGCGCTC
>DASVFB010000092.1:0-4137 GCA_036380275.1 Gaiellaceae bacterium
GCGTCCGATGTCGCCTCGAGGTGATCGACCGAGCGCGCGCCGAGCTCGACCGCTAGCGGGATCGCACCGGCCTCGGTGAACTGGTCGCCGTGCAGGCGGAGCGCGAGGCCCTCTGCCTTGCACGCTTGGAGGTACCGCCGCGCCTGCTTCACGTCGAACGCGCCCCGTTCGACGAACACGTCCGCGGCCTCTGCCACCCTGGCAGCCTCCGGCAGCACGTCCGTAAGCGCGAAGTCGAGGTATGCGTCGGCGTGGTCGAACTCGGGGGGGACGGCGTGGGCTCCGAGCCACGTCGGGATACCGCCGGCGGCTGCGATCGCCCGCAGCGACGCGAGCTCGGTCTCGCGGTCGAGCCCGTAGCCGGACTTCGCCTCGAATGTCGTCGTTCCCGCCCGAACCATCGACTTGTGGTGTCGTTCGACCGCCACTCGCAGCCCGTCTTCGCCGGCAGCGCGGGTTGCGCGAACGGTCGAGAGGATCCCGCCACCGGCCGCATGCAGCTCTTCGTAACCCGCGCCGCCCGCGCGCAGCGCGAACTCCTCCACCCTGTCGCCGGCGAAGGCCGCATGCGTGTGACAATCGACGAGCCCCGGGACGGCGCATCGACCGCGGCCGTCGAGCTCCTCGACGTCGCCGATGACCGCGCCCAGCTCGCGCATCCGGCCGACGTCGTCGATCTCGCCGCCGTCGACGAGCACGTACGCGTCCTCGATGACGTCGACTCGCCCGAGGTCGCCTCCGCGCAAGGGCGCACCGGAGCCCGACGGCGTCGCGACCTGACGCAGGTCGCGGATGAGAAGACGCGTCACTCGCACGGAAGCATCGGTACGTCGAGCCCGCCGGCGCGCGCCGCGTCGATCGCCTCCGGATAACCGGCGTCCGCGTGGCGCAGGACGCCCGTACCGGGGTCCGTCGTGAGGACGCGCTCCAGGCGTTCCGCCGTGTCCTCGCTCCCGTCCGCGACTACAACCATCCCGGCATGGATGGAGTTGCCGATCCCGACACCGCCGCCGTGATGGACGCTCACCCAGGTCGCGCCTGCAGCCGTGTTTAGCAACGCGTTGAGGATCGGCCAGTCGGCGATCGCGTCCGAGCCGTCCCGCATCGCCTCGGTCTCGCGGTATGGAGACGCGACCGAGCCGGCATCGAGATGGTCGCGGCCGATCACGACCGGTGCCGACACACGGCCGCTCCGCACGAGCTCGTTGATCGCGAGCCCGGCACGGGCACGATCCCCGTAGCCGAGCCAGCAGATCCGTGCGGGCAGTCCCTGAAACGCGACACGATCCGGTGCAAGCTGCAGCCACCTCTGCAGCAGCGGGTCCTCCGGGAACAGCCCCCGAAGCTCGTCGTCGATCACCGCGATGTCGACCGGGTCCCCGGACAGCGCTGCCCAGCGAAACGGACCGATCCCGCGACAGAACAGCGGACGAATATAGGCCGGGACAAAGCCCGGGTATGAGAAGGCCTCGGTTACGCCAGCTTCACGGGCCTCACCTCGCAGATTGTTGCCATAATCGAAAACATACGCCCCGCGTCGGACGTACTCGAGCATCCCCTTCACGTGCCGCGCGATCGACGCACGCGCCCGCGTCAGATACTCGTCCGGATCGGACGCGCGCAACGCGGCGGCATCCTCGAGACCGAGTCCCTGCGGCACGTAGCCGTTGAGCGGATCGTGCGCAGCCGTCTGATCCGTAACAAGGTCGAACTGCTCTCCGCGCTCTGCGAGCTCCGGCACGACGTCTGCAGCATTCGCGACGACGCCGACCGAGAGCGGGCGACCCTCCGCCGCAGCACGGCGCACGCGCGCGAGCGCGTCGTCGAGCGACTCTGCCGCTTCGTCGAGATAGCGCGTCTGCAGACGACGTTCGATTCGTGACGGATCGACCTCGACGCAAAGGATCGCCGCGCCTGCCATCGTCGCCGCGAGCGGCTGGGCACCGCCCATCCCGCCGAGGCCGGCGGTGAGGATCGTCCTTCCCGTGAGGTCAGGGGAACCGAAGTGCGTCTCGCCGGCCGCGGCGAACGTCTGGTACGTCCCCTGGAGGATGCCCTGCGTGCCGATGTAGATCCACGAGCCGGCCGTCATCTGGCCGAACATCGTCAGCCCGAGCGCTTCGAGCCTGCGGAACTCTTCCCACGTCGCCCATCTCGGCACGAGCAACGAGTTCGCGATTAGCACGCGCGGTGCGAGGGCGTGCGTGCGGAAGACGCCGACCGGCTTGCCGCTCTGGACGAGGAGCGTCTCGTCGTCGGCCAGTTCGAGCAGCGAGCGAACGATCGCACGCAGGGCATCCGGGTTGCGCGCAGCTTTCCCCGAGCCGCCGTAGACGACGAGCTCCTCGGGGCGTTCGGCGACCTCCGGATCGAGGTTGTTGAGAAGCATCCGCAGCGGCGCTTCGGTCGACCACGATCGAGCGTTCAGCTCGGTGCCTCGAGGCGCGCGGATCCGCGCCGGATCGCCACAGAGCCCGTCGACCTTCGCGTCGAGCGTCGCCGTCGCGCTCACAGCCGCTCCTCTTGTTCCTTGCGCAACGCCTCCGCGCGCAGACGGTTTCGCCAGGATCGCCAGCTCCACAGCGTTGCCACGATGTAGACGAAGATAGCCGTGACGACCGCTTTGACGACATCCCCGCCGGTCGCGTACGCGATCACAACGACGAGCAGGGCTAGGACGCCGTAGAGGATCGCGGTGTCGCGATACGGGTGCTTTGGCATCGGCCGCCCACTGTCGGGCGGTTCCCAGCGCAGGCGTCTCACGCGAGCTCGCCGACGTCCGCTTCGACGGCTGCGACCAGCTGCCCGCTGCGAAGAGCGGCGGCAACGGCGTCGATGTCGCCGGCGAGCGGGCGATCGTCCTCGAGTCGCGGCGAGAGACCGCGCACGAAGGCGCGGGCCGCTGCTGCACCGCGACCGGGCTCGAGTGGCGCGAGGAACTCCACGCCCTGCGCCCCCGCGAGCAGCTCGATCGCGAGCGTCCACTCGGAATTCGCGAGCGCCTGCCATGCCTGGAGCGCCGACGCATTGCCCATCGAAACGTGGTCCTCGTGGCCGGCGCTTGTCGGGATCGAGTCGACGCTCGCCGGATGAGCGAGCACCTTGTTCTCGCTGACGAGCGCCGCTGCCACGTACTGGGGCAGCATGAAGCCGCTGTTGAGGCCACCGTCCGGCGTCAGGAATGCGGGCAATCCTCCCGACAGCGACGGATTAACGAGACGTTCGGTGCGGCGTTCGGAGATGCTCGCAAGCTCGGCGACCGCCATCGTCAATGCGTCGAGCGCGAACGCGAGCGGCTGTCCGTGAAAGTTGCCGTTCGAGACGAGTAGCTCTTCGTCGACCAGGACGAGGGGGTTATCGGTCGCCGCGTTCAACTCGACAGCCACGGTCCGCTCGGCGTAGTCGAGGAGGTCGCGCACGGCGCCGTGCACTTGCGGCGCGCATCGAAGCGAATACGCATCCTGAACCTTGTCGCACCACCGATGCGATTCGTTTATGGCCGAGCCTTCGACGAGGCGAACGACGTTCGCCGCCGAGGCGCTCTGGCCCGGTAGCGGGCGAAGTGCGTGGATCTCCGGAATGAAGCTCGTCCGCGAGCCCTGCAGGGCTTCGAGCGAGAGCGCGCACGCGACGTCGGCAGCCTTCGCGAGACGACCCGCGCGAACAAGTCCGAGCGCTCCGAACGCGGCCATGAACTGCGTGCCGTTGATGAGCGAGAGGCCTTCCTTTGCCTCGAGCTCCACCGGCGCGAGACCGACGGAGGCGAGCGCGTCCGCGCCGTTCATGCTCTTGCCGTCGACCTCTGCCTCGCCTTCGCCGACCAGCGGGAGTGCGAGGTGAGCGAGCGGTGCCAGGTCTCCGCTTGCGCCGACCGACCCTCGGCTGGGGACGCGTGGGAGCACATGGCGGTTCAGGCAATCGAGCAGCAGTTCCGTGGTCTCGATGCGCGCACCGGAGCAACCCTTCGCGAGCGTGTTGGCGCGCAGCAGCATCGCTGCGCGCACGACCTCGTCGGGGTACGGCTCGCCCACGCCGCAGGCGTGACTTCGCAGCAGGCGCAACTGAAGCTCCTTGGTCAGCTCCTCGGGGATCGACTTCGACACGAAGCGGCCGAAGCCGGTGTTGACGCCGTACGTG
>DASVFB010000093.1:0-3653 GCA_036380275.1 Gaiellaceae bacterium
CCTCGTGGCGCGAAGCGCCGGCCGAAGGCTGGCGAGCAGAGTGACGAGGATGCCGACGACGAGCGCGACGACGATCGTGCGGGTCTCGACCGTGATGCCGTTGTTGGGCAGCGTGAAGCCGACTGCATCGAAGAGCTTGAATAGGCCCCTCCCCAGGGCAAGGCCGACGAAGAGACCGACGACCGACGCGAGGACGCCCATCACGAGGGCTTCGAGGATGACGCTGCGCAGCACCTGCCGTCTCGAGGCTCCGAGCGTCCGCAAAGTCGCGAACTCGCGCGTGCGTTGCGCGATGGTGATCGAGAGCGAATTGGCGATGACGAACGCGCCGACGAAGAGCGCGACGCCCGCGAACGAGAGTAGGAACGTCTGGAGGAAGCTGATGAAGCTATTCGTGTCCTTTGCGTCGCTGGCTGCCTGGCTGTTGCCGCTCTTGACCTGGGTGCCGGGCGGCAGGATCGCGCGAATCTGCGCCGTGAGCTGATCCGGAGAGACTCCGCTTTTCGCACCGACTCGGATCTGGTCGAGCTTGCCGAGCTTGTCGAAGAGACGCTGGGCAGTCGGGAGATCGAACGCCGCGAGTGTCGCGCCGCCGATGCTCGAGACCCCACCGAACTTGACGAGGCCCGACACGCGAAACTGCTCCACGGGCCCCTGCGCCTGCACGCCGAGGTGCTGGCCGATCCTGATGTCCTTCTTCCCTGCGGTCGATTCGTCGACTACGACCTCACCGGATTTCGGCCACGCGCCACCGACAAGGGTCAGAGAGTTGAACTGAGGCTGCGTCGGATCGACGCTGAAGCCGAGGTTCGGTGCGCCTCCGAAAACGATTGCCTTACCGTTCTTCCCGATCAACTGTGCCTCGCCGCCGACGCCGCCAATTGCAGCCTTCACATCCGGCAGCGCCTTCACCTCAGGGAGCAGCGACTCGTCGAAGGACGGAGCTGTTGTATTCCCGTCGCTCGAGAGATCGAACGCCGACTTGCCGGTGATGACTGCGTCGGTCCCGCGGTAGCTCTGCGTGAAGATCGCGTCGAAGGCATTCGCGATCGAGTCGGTGAGGACGTAGGTGCCGCTGATCATCGCGACGCCAAGGACGATCGCAATCGCCGTGAGCGACGTGCGGAGCTTGCGGCTGAGCAGACTCTTGAGTGCGAAGGACGTCATGAGGTGCGGCTCGAAGGCGTGGCAGAGACAGACTGCCTAAAGAAGCCGAGTCGACGGGGCGTCAACGCTCCAGAACGGGGTGCCGCGCTGTGCCTGGGCGGGCCGAACAGAACCTTTCCATTTTCTTATCGCACTCCTTACGCCTGATGGGTATTCGGAGTCCTGACACTGCGCGCGAAAGGCGGAGGCATGGGCAGGCATTTGAGGATCACGGTTCTCGTCGGGGCGGGTCTGCTCCTGTCGGCGGTCGCAGTCGCTGCGTCCGCCGCCTCTGCGCCGACTGCGATCACGGGTCCGGTCACCGCGCTCGGGACCACCACAGCGACCGTGACGGGGACGGTGAATCCCGGTGGACTCACCACGAGCCGCTACTTCGAATACGGCACGACGACGAGCTACGGTTCGACGACCGCGAGCGTCGGCATCGGTTCTGGGACGGCAAATGTCGCTGTTTCGGCGGCACTCACGGGTCTCGCGCCCGGGACGACGTATCACTACCGCGTCGTCGCGACGAACAGCACCGGCACGAGCCGCGGCGCGGACGGCATCTTCGCGACGCCGGCGGCGCCGGGAGTCGTCACGGGCGCCGCGACGAGCGTCACCCCCACGTCGGCGACGCTGAGCGGGACCGTCGACCCCAACAGCCGCCCGACGACGTGGTTCTTCGAATACGGGACGAGCACGAGCTATGGATCCAAGACGCCCGAGAAGAGCGCAGGCTCGGGCACGAGCGCCGGAAGTGTCTCAGCTGGCTTGTCGGGTCTGGCGCGCGGCAAGCTCTACCACTTCCGCCTCGTCGCGACGAGCGACGCGGGCCTGAGTCGTGGCGCTGATCGGACGTTCTCGACGATCGGGGCACCGGCGGTAGTCACCCGCGCCGCGACCTCGGTCGCGCCGACGTCGGCGAGGCTCAACGGCACGGTCACGCCGAATGGGCAGGCCACGAGCTGGCTCTTCGAGTACGGCACCACGTCGAGCCACGGCTCGAAAACCAGCGCCGGGGGTGCAGGCTCGGGGACGGGGCCGGTCAAGGTCTCCCGTTCGCTCACGCGGCTGAAGCCGGGGACGACATACCACTTCCGCCTTGTTGCGACAAATGCTTCGGGGACGATCGTAGGGTCAGACCGGACCTTCACGACAATAGGTTCCCCTGTCGTACTCACCGGTGCCGTGCAAGGTGTCGGGCCAAACTGGGCCACCGCGGTTGGCTCGGTCAACCCGCTAGGCCGGGCGACGACCTGGTACGTCGAGTACGGCACGAGCACCAGCTACGGGTCGAAGACGGCGACCAAGAGCGCCGGGTCGGGCTTGGTCACCCGCAACGTGAGCTTCTCGCTCGCGGGCCTCACGCCGGCGACGACGTATCACTACCGCCTCGTCGCGAAGAGCGATGCGGGGACCAGCCGCGGCGCGGACGTCACGTTCACGACAGTGGGCGTGACGCTGGCGGCCGCCGCGCGACGCGTCGTATACGGGCGAGCCGTGACGCTCTCGGGCACGGTCCCGACGGCGCGGCCGGGCGAGGTGGTCACGGTGTTCGCGCAGGCGTTCGACGAGCCGTCGCTCACGTCGGTTGCCACGGTGCTGACGACCGATGGCGGAGCGTGGCGCTACTTGGCGAAGCCGAGGGTTGGTACGACCTACAGGGCGCGCTGGAATGGAGGCCTCAGTCAGGCAGCGACGATTGGCGTGCGACCCGCGGTGTCGTTCCGCCGAACCGCACGCCGAACGTTCGCTACACACGTCTTCGGCGCGCGATCGTTCGCCAGCCGCGTCGTCCAGTTCCAGCGACTGACGTCGACCAAACGTTGGGTGACGGTCAAGCGGGTTCGCCTGAAGGCAAGCTCCGCGGCGACATTTCGCGCGTCACTCCCACGCGGCAGATCGGTGCTCCGCATTGCGATGAGCGTCAACCAGGCGGGCCGCGGCTACCTGGCCGGCTACAGCCGTGTGATCGTCTACCGCCGCTGAGCCGCGCCGGCTCGACTAGGTGGGCGGCCCCGCCGACAACGGCTGGGTGAACACCTGCCCCGCCGAGTCGACACTGACGTTCATCCGCTCGCCCGCCCGCCGCAGGATGGCCGAGTCGCCGCTCTGGCTTTCCACAGCCCAGCCTTGCGTCGTCCAGCTGGCGACGGCGCCCTCGAGCCGCCGGCGTCTCTCCTCAGGCGCGACCGAACTGCTGCCCTTGCGCGTGGCGAGCAGAACGATCGTGACCACGAGCGCGACCGCAAGGATCGCGAGCAGCACCCACACCCACGTCGGCGTCTCGCTGCTCGACTCCGTCGAGCTCGTACTCGTCGTCCGCGGCACGATGATCTGGCGCGTCGTCGTCTGCTCGACAGTCGCAGTCGTGAGGACTGTCGTCGGCTCCGACACCGTCTCCGTCGTCGTCTCCGTGGTGGTCGTGCCGCCGCCGAGCGCACTAGCGGCCAGAACCCCGGCTATCAGACAGGCGGCGAGTCCTGCGAGCTGCAGCGGCCTCC
>DASVFB010000094.1:0-4513 GCA_036380275.1 Gaiellaceae bacterium
GACGCGTGTGCACCTCGGCGAAGGAGTCGGCCAGGTGCAGGAGTACGCGACGGGCCCGGGGTTCTTCAAGGTCGAGCAGGACCGCGCGATCGCGCTTGTCGACGACGCCGTGCTCGCGAAGGAGATCGACGTCGAGCGCGCTCGGAAGCAGCTCGAGGAGGCGCAGGCCGAGCTGGAGCGGATCGAGCGCGGCGAATCCGACGCCGACCGCTGGCAGATCGAGCAGCGGATCAAGCACGCCGAGAACCAGCTGGCGACGGCCGGCGGCGCGTAGCCCAACACGCCAAGTGACGAGATGTCGCTTGGGGGTCAGTGGCCGGCGATTTGCAGGATTGGACGGATCGCCTCGAGCTGCTGGAAGCACTGCTCGCAGCTCGTCGCGACCGCGGCGGCGGCGTGATCGATCTCGCGGTTGCTTGCCTTGGGCGACAGGTGCGAGCGCTCGAGGTCCTCGATGAACCGCGCGGTCCAGCGCCGCAGCCCGGGCGTGCCGAGCAGGGTCCCTCGATGAACCTTTGCCGCCTCGGCTCGCATTCTTGCAACGTCGATGCCGAGGCGCCGGTAGTCGCGTACCAAAGCGCGCACGAGTGGCGAGCGCGCAGTGGTCGTCGGCGCCGTCGTCGTCGACGGCTTGGGCGCGTCGTTGCCGCCGCCGCACCCGGCGACGAGTACGAGCACCGCAACTCCTCCTGCTACGCTCTTTCTCACCTGGAAAGCTTTGACCGGCAGCTTGGCGACCAGTGTAAAAAACGCCTAAAGAGCCACGCGAGTCTCAGGGCTCCGGACCTCTTTAGGCACTTCTGCTAGCAGAGTCGGGGCCGATTTTGTTGAAGGACACGCGCAGACTAGAAACCCTCCTCGGCGAGCGGATCGTCGTGCTCGACGGCTCGTGGGGCGTGCTCATCCAGCGCGACGTTCGAGGCGAGGAGGCGTATCGCGGAGAGCGCTTCAAAGACCATCCGCTCGACGTCGCCGGCGACCCCGACCTGCTCAACCTCACGCGGCCGGAGATCGTCACCGGCATCCACCGCCGCTACTTCCAAGCCGGCGCGGACATCGCGACGACGAACACGTTCACGGCGACGCGCATCGGCCAGGCCGACTATGGGCTGCAGGACTATGCCGCCGAGATGAGCCTCGAAGGGGCTCGGCTCGCGCGCTCTGTCGCGGACGAGTTCGGAGGTTTCGTGGCGGGCTCCGTCGGCCCGCTCAACGTCACACTGTCGCTCTCCCCGAAGGTCGATGATCCGGCGTACCGCGCCGTGACGTTCGACGAGGTGCGCGACGCGTACTCGGAGCAGATGACCACGCTCGCGGAAGGCGGCGTCGACATCCTGCTGATCGAGACGATCTTCGACACGCTGAACGCCAAGGCCGCGATCGTCGCGGCGCAAGAGGCGGCGCCGCAGCTCCCGCTCTGGATCTCGTTCACGGCCGTCGACCTGAGCGGCCGCAACCTCTCAGGCCAGACGGTCGAGGCGTTCTGGACGTCGGTCGAGCACGCGCGCCCGTTCATCGTCGGCGTGAACTGCTCGCTCGGCGCGAAGGAGATGCGCCCGTTCGTCGAGGACCTCGCGCGCATCGCGCCGACGTACGTCGCGTGCCACCCGAATGCCGGGCTTCCGAACGAGTTCGGATCACACGACGAGCTGCCCGAGGACACGAGCAGGTACCTGCACGAGTTCATCCGCGACGGGCTCGTGAACGTCGTCGGCGGGTGCTGCGGCACGACGCCTGACCACGTCGAGGCCATCGTGGCCCTGTCCAAGGGACTGTCCCCCAGACAGGTCCCTCGAAGACGTCCCGCGCCTCGGTTCAGCGGGCTGGAGCCGTTCGAGATCGGCCCAGACACGGGATTCGTGATGATCGGCGAGCGGACGAACGTCACCGGCTCGGCGCGCTTCCGTCGGCTGGTCGAGGCGGACGATTTCGGCGAGGCCGTCGACGTCGCCCTCGAGCAGGTGCGCGGCGGCGCGAACCTGCTCGACGTGAACATGGACGCCGACCTGCTCGAGAGCGAGCAGGCAATGACGACGTTCCTCAACTACATCGCCACGGAGCCCGAGGTAGCGCGACTGCCGATCATGGTCGACAGCTCGCGCTGGTCCGTGCTCGAGGCGGGCTTGAAGCTCTTGCAGGGCAAGGGCGTCGTCAACTCGATCTCGCTGAAGGAAGGCGAGGAGGCGTTCCTCGCGCAGGCGCGCACGGTGCGCCGCTACGGCGCCGGCGTCGTGGTGATGGCGTTCGACGAGCAAGGGCAAGCGGACACGGTCGAGCGAAAGGTTGCGATCTGCGGCCGCGCCTACGACCTGCTCGTTGGCATCGGCTTCGCGCCCGAGGACATCATCTTCGACCCGAACATCCTGGCCGTTGCGACGGGCATCGAAGAGCACGACGAGTACGCGAAGGCGTTCATCGAAGCTCTGCCCCTGGTCAAGCAGCGCTGTCCCGGCTCGCGCACCAGCGGCGGCATCTCGAATCTCTCGTTCGCCTTCCGCGGCAACGATCACGTGCGGGAGGCGATGCACTCGGCCTTCCTCTTTCACGCGATCCAGGCCGGCCTAGACATGGGCATCGTCAACGCCGGGCAGCTGGTCGTGTACGAGGACATCGAGCCGGAGCTGCGCGAGCGGGTCGAGGACGTCATCTTCAACCGCCGCTCCGATTCGACCGAACGGCTGCTCGAGTACGCCGGCCGCGTCAAGGGCGAGGCGACGAAGCGCGAGCTCGACCTGTCGTGGCGCGAGGCGGACGTTGAGGAGCGTCTCACGCACGCGCTCGTGCACGGCATCGTCGACTTCATCGAGGAGGACACCGAGGAGGCGAGGCAGCGCCACACGCGCCCGCTCGACGTGATCGAAGGCCCGCTGATGAGCGGGATGCAGGTCGTCGGCGACCTCTTCGGCAGCGGCAGGATGTTCCTGCCTCAGGTCGTGAAGAGCGCGCGCGCGATGAAGCGTGCGGTGGCGTACCTCGAGCCGTTCATGGAAGAGGAGAAGCAACGGGCCGATTACGTGCCGCGAGCGCAGGGCAAGGTCGTCGTCGCCACCGTCAAGGGCGATGTGCACGACATCGGCAAGAACATCGTCGGCGTCGTGCTCGGCTGCAACAACTACGAGGTGATCGACCTCGGCGTGATGGTGCCGGCGGACAGGATCCTCGACACGGCGATCGCGGAGGAGGCGGATGTCGTCGGGCTCTCGGGATTGATCACGCCCTCGCTGGACGAGATGGTCAACGTCGCGCGCGAGATGGAGCGTCGCGGCCTCGACCTGCCGCTCTTGATCGGCGGCGCGACAACCTCGAAGCAGCACACGGCCGTGAAGATCGCGCCCGAGTACTCGCAGCCGACGGTGCACGTGCTCGACGCGGCCCGCGTCGTCGGCGTCGTGTCGAACCTGCTCGACGAGGAGCGGCGCTCGACGCTCGACGTCGAGAACCGCGAGCTGCAGGAACGGCTGCGCGAGCAGCACGCGGATCGCGATCGCAAGCCGTTGCTGCCGATAGAAGCAGCGCGCGAGCACAGTCACCGGGTTGCGTTCGACGACCTGCCCATCCCGTCGTTTACGGGAAGCCGGGCGGTGAACATCGACGTTTCGGAGCTCGTCGACTACATCGACTGGCAGTTCTTCTTCCACGCGTGGGAGCTGAAGGGCAAGTTTCCCGCGATCCTCGAGCAGCCCGCTGCGCGTGAGCTGTACGACGACGCGAAGGAGCTGCTCGAAGAGATCGTCCGCGACAACCTGTTCACTGCGCGCGGCGTCTACGGCTTCTGGCCGGCGCACGCCGAGGGAGACGACGTCGTGCTCGCGGACGGGACACGCTTCCCCTGCCTGCGCCAGCAGGCCGATCACCGAGATTCGCGCCCGGATCGCTGCCTCGCGGACTACGTTTGTCCCCTAAATCAAGACCACGCGGGCGGCTTCTCCGACCACATCGGCGCGTTCGCCGTGTCGATCCACGGCGCGGACGAGCTCTCCGTCCGCTTCGAGGCCGAGCACGACGACTACCGCTCGATCATGGCCAAGGCGCTCGCCGACCGCTTCGCCGAAGCGTTCGCCGAGTACGTCCACGAGCGGGCACGCTTCGACTGGGGTTACGAGCACGAGCCTCGTGCGAAAGAGGACTTGATCGCGGAGCGCTACCGTGGCATCCGGCCCGCGTTCGGCTATCCGGCCTGCCCCGACCACAGCGAGAAGGGGCGGCTCTTCGAGCTGCTCGACGCGCCGTCGGTCGGGATGGAGCTCACCGAGACGTTCGCCACGCTGCCTGCCGCGAGCGTCAGCGGGCTCTACTTCCAGCATCCGGAGGCCCGCTACTTCTCGGTCGGCAGGATCGGGCGCGACCAGGTCGAGGATTACGCGGCGCGGAAAGGAATCGACCCGGCCGAGGCCGAACGCTGGCTCACACCAAACCTTGCCTACTCCCCGCCCGCCGTCAGCGCGGATATCCTGTCGCCCTAGAGCGGGCGCCCGCGTGGCGTTCGCTCCTTTTTCGGAATGCGCACAACGCT
>DASVFB010000095.1:0-7375 GCA_036380275.1 Gaiellaceae bacterium
AGGCGAGCGCCCAGCTCTTCAGCGACAGCGTTACGCGCACGCGTGGTGTGCGCTCGGCGCGCGCACCGACGGCATGAAGAAGCCCGCGCGCGGCGCGCGCCGCCGAACGAGCCTTGATGAAGCGCCACGTCAGCGCGGCCAGCATCAGCGCGACGCTGATCTTCACGCCGGCGAGCAGGAACGGGTAGTAGTTCGTGCCGCCGTAACTCGGCGTCGCAACGTGCCGTCCCAGGTCGAGCCTCACGGTCAGGCTGCGGCCGGAGAGCTCTGCGACGAGCGCGAGCAGCGCGAAGGCGCCGAAGCCGGCGAGGCGCCGGTGAGCGCGCGCCCGTTGCATGGCCTAAGTCTGCCCGTTCGGGCGGCTGTGAATCAACCGACGACCGTCACGTGCCATTCGGGCGCGAAGTCGCCGGTGAAGCCGAAGAGCAGAATCCGCTGCCATTGCCCGAGGCCGAGCGACCCGTCGGAGTAGGGCACCTGCTCGGTACCTGC
This sequence comes from Gaiellaceae bacterium, assembly GCA_036380275.1. Lineage (GTDB taxonomy): Bacteria > Actinomycetota > Thermoleophilia > Gaiellales > Gaiellaceae > DASVFB01. Next base: position 493 of record DASVFB010000095.1, read on the forward strand.
GCCCAGGAGCAGCGCCAGCAGCCGTTCGCGCCCGGCCGAATCCAGCGGCACGAGCCGCTCCAGCAGCCGTTCGACGTCGGTGAAGAAGCCCGATTCGCGCTCGTTGATGCGGATCAGCCCGCCCTCACCCGCGGTGATGAAGACGATTCCGGTCGACGATTCAGCGCCCGAGACCTCCCGGGCGACCTCGTTCGTCACGTCGAGCACGACCAGCGACGGAAGAACGCAGGCGATTGAGTACGGGACCTCGACGCTCGTCATCGTTCGATGGATCGTAGTGTCTGCTTGAATCCCGCACGATCGACCGTGGGGGACCGGTGCCGACGCGGGAGGCAGCAGTGGACGAAACAGGGGGTCTGCACGAGACGCCGGTGACCGCCGTCGAGGACCGCGACGGCGCGATCGTCGTTCGCCTTGCGGGCGAGCTCGACCTCTACAACGCGCATGTCGTGCGTGACGCGCTGTTGGCGGCCGCGAAGCGCGAACCCGAGCGACTGGTCATCGAGCTTTCGGAGGTTACGTTCATCGACTCGACCGGGCTCGGCATCCTGATCGAGGCGCGCACCAAGCTGGTGAACCGGAGTGCATTCCTGCTCGCCGGGCCGGGTCTCGAGGCGCAGCGCGCGCTGGAGATTTCCGGGCTCGACCGGCACTTCACGGTGCACGATTCGCTCGGCGAGGCGCTGTCCGCGTCGGTGTAGCTACGCCTTGCGGCCGCGGCTGACGACGATGTTGATTTTCGCGCGCGGCGCCAGAACCCGGCCAGCCCGCCGGCTCTGGGAGACCACCCGTCCCTTCGCGACTTTCGTCGAATAGGCGTAGCCGACCTTGCCGGTCCGGCAGTGCTTCTTCGCGATCGACCTCTTTGCGGCGGCGGACTTCTTGCCCACAACGTTCGGCACCGAACAAGGCGGTACCAGGACTTTGAACGCACGGGCGACGCGTTTCGCCGGGTTGTAGTTCGCGTTGCCGGATTGCGACGCGATCAGCGTGCACCTCCCGGTGCTCTTCAGATGCACCTTCGTGCCGTTCACCGAGCAACTGCCGTTCGCGGCGAAGGACACCGCCAAGCGTGAGGACGCTGTCGCATGCACGGTGAAGTTGCGAGCGCCGAGGCGCTTGTTCGGGAGCGCTGCGAAGGTGATCGTCTGACTCGCCTTCGAGATCGCGAACGATTGAGCGACGTCGGTCGCGGCGTTGACGTTGGGGTTCCCTGCCTGCGACGCAGTCACCGTGCACGAGCCCGCGCCGGTGAGGTGCACGGTCGCGCCGGTGACGGTGCAGTTCCCGGACGCGGCGAACGACACGGCGAGGCCGGACGACGCTGTCGCGGTGACTGTGAAGTCCGCGTTGCCGAACGTCTTGGCGGCGAGGACGCCGAAGGCGATCGCCTGGTTCGCCTTCGCGATCGCGAACGTCTGGGCGACGTCGGCTGCGGCGTTGAAGCTTGCGTTGCCCGGCTGTGAGGCGGTCACCGCGCACGAGCCGATGCTTGTGATGTGCACCGTGCTCCCGGCGACGGTGCAGCTACCGGACGCGGCAAATGAAACGGCCAGGCCAGACGAGGCGGTCGCGCTGACTGCGAAGTCCGGGTCCGCGAACGTTCTGGCCGGAAGCGGGCCGAACGTGATCGTCTGAGCGGCCCTCGCAATCGAGAACGTCCGTGGGACGTCGGGCGCGTTCGCGAAGCTCGAGTTGCCGGGCTGCGATGCGGTGATCGTGCAACTACCGCCGCCGATGACGTGGACCGTCGTGCCGACGACCGCGCAGCTTCCGCTCGCGGAAAAGGAGACCGCAAGTCCCGAGCTCGCAGTCGCTGAGACGGCGAAGTCGGCGTCGCCGATGCCCCTATCCGGGAGCGGGCCGAAGGTGATCGTCTGGTACGCCTTCGGCGTACAGGAGGGGAAGCTGAACGAGCCGATGCGCGTCAGCCAGTTCAGGCCCGTCGTGCCGTAGTACTCCTGCGTGTACCAGAACCGGCACCCGTTGGGGTCGAGCGACATCGCGCTGTAGTCGCCCCACCGGGTGCACGCGTTCCCGCCGCAGTTGCCGTTCTGGCTGCCACGCGTGACGCCGTTCAGCATCGTCGTCTCGGTCTGCGGGAGCGTGCCCAGCGTGTCGCCGGCAAGCCGGCCGGCGTAGCGGATGTCCGGGTTCGTCGTCGCGTTCGCCGCGCTGTACCCGAGCGCCATGTTGCCGTTCTGGTCGACCGCGAGGCTTCCCATCCAGCGATTCACCGCGTCGCTCGCCGACGGGTAGAGCTGCTGCTGGACGGGCGTCGTCAGGACGGTTCCGCCCGTTACGTTGATCTGAGACCACTGGATGCCGGTCGGTGAACCGGCGCCGCAACAACGAACCGTGTGGTTCACCCAGAGCGACTCGGCCCCTCCGAGGTTCGTGTACTGCGCTTGCATCATCATTCGCTCGAGCAGGGTGTCGAGCGCGTTGGCCGACGTCGGCACGGTATTCGGGGCGACCGTATACATGGTCTGGCTCACGTTGATCGGGCTGCCGGTGAAGGTCGATCCTGCGCCCGAGTAGTCGACGTGGAACTTCCAGACCTCGAAGGCGAACAGACTGTTCGATTCGGAGACGAGCAGGTTCTCGCGTCCCGCGGGAGGAATACCCGTCGCGGTTCGCATGTTGCTCGGCATCAGGCTGAAGAATTCCGGTGTGCCGAGGTCGATGACGACGTTGCGGACGGGACCGCCCGACTCGAGATCGGTGCGGTTGAACGCCCACACTCGGACCTCGGCGAAATTCAGGCTCGAGTCGAACATGTTCGCGGTCATGTAGAGGCCGTCCGGCCAGATGCCCATCTTCGGGTAGTCGGCGAAGAACGGATGCGCGTCGTCGTCCGTCCGGATCGCGTAGAGGAACCACCCGCCGGCGACCGGGTCGCTCGTCTTCGACACGGCGATGCACTCGAAGAAGGGCGGCGTCGTGCCGCCGCCGCTGAATGCGAAGTCCGCGACGATCCAGCGACCGCCCTGTGGGTCGTACACGACGGTCGGATCGCCTCGGTTCGTCGTGTCGCACAGCGTCCCAGTGCCCGCGGTCGACCAGAGGCTGTTGAACGTGAACGCAGCCAGTCGCGTTCCTGTCTTGCTGAAAATGCCGATCGAGGTGTTCACGGCCTGGATGAAGTGGTCGGGCCCCACGTCGCCGACGGTGTCCGGCGGAAAGCCCGCCCCGAACGTGGCCTTGTCGAGCCCGTTGAAGCTGACCGTCGGGTTCGGCATCGGTGTGCTCGGCGTGGAGACGGCCGCCCTGCCCGGCGCGATCGCGCCGGGCAGCGGCACCTTCGGGGCAAGGGTTCCGAGCTCGGCGCCCGGCTGCTCGAGCTCCGGCGGCGCCGATGACGAGGTGACAACCCGGAGGTTGCGCACGTTCCCGTCGAAAGAGGCGGGCGTGACCCGCGCGCCGTGTTTGATCTGGACACCGGCGTTCTTGCGAACCGCCGACGTCCTCGACGCAGAACCGGGCGCGAGCCGGCGGAAGTCGACTCGACTGCCCTTGACTCCGACCGAGGTCTGAGCCGAGGAGCCGGCAAGCGCGACGACCAGTCCGAGTGCGGCGAACGCCAGCGCGGCAACGCCGCGGACGGCCGTGTGCCGCCAGGCCCTCACGGTTTGCCGAGCGCGGTCGCCGCTCCCGCTCCACCGGCCGGTGTTCCGACTCCGACGATCGAGCCGGCGCCGAGCAGCGCAGCCGCCACCCATCTCGTTCTGAGCATCCTCATAAGGTCGCGTCCATTCCGGTCCCGCCGGTCAGGGTAGCCCGCGTCGACGGCAAACGAAAATTCGCGCTCACTGCGAACTTTGATCTCGGTGCACCCTTGATCGGACCGCACCCGACCGAATAGGTTTGCGACTGCACCGAGCACGGGACGCGAGTAAGTTGAAGTCGTCTCTGAAGGCCGTACGCGGAAGCCGCAAGGCTGAGGGCGGAAAGTCAGCGGGGGCGGTGGATGAAAGCGTCACCGGCTCGGTGAACCTTTTCTAGGAGACGTTTCGACCTTCGGCGGCGTCCGAGGGGACTCGGGCCAAGTGCTCGAAACCGCCCCCTGTGTTCAACAACTGAACGCAGCTCGGGGCCGGCTGGCCCTTGGCACGAGCGACTGAACGCAGCAAAGTCCAGTCAGCTACCGGGCCATGCGGCACGTCAAAACCGGTCGCAATCCCAGTTCGAGCCCCGACTCCTAGGAGGAGTTTCGATCTCGTCGATCGCTGATCTCTCCGAACGTGCCACCGGCCCCGCGCGGCTGCGGCAACTCGCGCTCGCGCCCGAGACGGCATACGCGCCTCGTTGGCTGGACGAAGTCGAATCGGCGTTCGATTCCCTCGACGACCGTCCGGAGACGGCGGCCGTGCTGGCGCTCGCGAGCGAGCGCGCACGCACGCTGTTCGCGGCGGCAGGAGGCGGACCAGAGGCGGAGCGCTCGGCAGCGCTGAACTTCGCGGCCGACGCGCTGACAGGCGTAATGCTCGAGAACAAGTGGCCGGACGAGCCGATCGCGGAGATGACCGGCAGGGTCTCGCTGATCCTCGACGAGCCGCTCGATTCCGTGTCGCTCGAGTTGTTCATCCGTGCCTCTTCGAACGCGCGACTGCTCGAGCTGCCGCCGCTCTTGACCGTCGAGCTCCAACTCCGACTGCTGCTCGCGCTGTCACCGATCACCGAGGTCTCGCTCTGGGAAGAGGATTCGGGTCGGCAGCTTCGCTGTGTCGGGCACGCGGGCGAGGCGGCGCCGACGCGGCGCGTTCGCGCGATCGTCCGTTCTGTCCTCGACCGCACGGATGACGAGGACGCGAATCAACGGAACTGGATTCACGGCATGCCCGTCCTGCGCTGGCAGCAGCCGCATGCCGCGCTCGTCGGCCGGGCGCATCCGAACGATCGGCTGCGGACGCGGGCTTTTCTCCAGGAAGCGGCCCGCTGCTCGACACCCGTGCTCGAGCGCGAGATGCTTCTCGAGCGCGGCGCGGAGCGGGAGAAGATGCTCGCGGAGGCGAGCGAGCGGCATCTCATGCGCCTCGGCTTCGACCTCCACGACGGCCCGCTGCAGGATCTCGCGGCGCTGAGCATGGATGTCCAGGCCGCGCGCGCGGAGATCACGCAGCGGATCTCGGTGCGTTCGCGCCGCCTCGTCGGCGGACGGGTCGACGACCTGCACGCGCAGATCCAGACGCTCGAGCACTCCCTCAGAGACCTCGCAGGGTCGCTCCAGCCCGTCAGCATCCTCGAGCGCCCGCTGCCCGAGGTTCTGCGCCGCGAGGTCGACAAGTTCGAGTCGCGCGGCCATCCGCGTACCACGCTCGAGGTCGGCGGCGACCTCGAAGGGCTCACCGACACACAGCGGATCACGATTTACCGGATTGTCCAGGAGGGCCTCTCCAACGTCCGCGATCACAGTGAGGCGACGGCGGTCCGGGTGGCCGTGGACGGTCGCAAGGGCACCGTCAGGGTTCAGATCGAGGACAACGGCAAGGGCTTCCAGGTCGAGCCGACGATGATTCGCGCCGCCAAGAACGGACGGCTCGGGCTCGTGGGCATCGGCGAGCGCGTCCGGCTCCTCGGCGGTAAGTTCGACGTGCGCAGCCGGCTCGGCGGGCCGACGGTGCTCAGCGTCGATCTCTTGCGCTGGCTCCCGCCCGCCGGGCAGTAGCACGTGCCTGTCTAGCTCTCCGACGCCTCGAGCACGCGCAACGCGGCCGCGCGGTCTGCTGCCGACAGCTTCTCGACCGCAAGGCCGACGTGGCGCCGGACGGTCACGGGTGAGATGAGCAGACGCTCGGCGATCTCGGCGGTCGACAGACCTCGCCGCAGCAGCTCGAGGACCTCGAGCTGGCGGCGCGTGAGCTCGACGGCCGGCCGGCCGGGCACGCTGACGCGCCTGCGGAGCCCGCGGGCGCGGAACTCCTCGGCGAGCGCGCCGAGCAGCTCGCGCGGGATTGCCGCCTCACCACGCCGTACGGCGTGCAGCGCGCGCGCGATGCCCGCAGGGCTTGTCGTCTCGACTATGTAGCCCGAGGCACCCGCACGTAGCGCGTCGATGAGCTCGTCCGCGTCGACGCGCTGGGCGAGCAGAACCGCGGCCGTCGACGGGACGCGGGTCATGATCGAGCCGACCGCCGGGATCCCACCGCCGGGCATGTTCCAGTGGACGACGCACAGCTCGGGCCTCTCGCGCAGCGCCGCCGCCGCCGCGAGCGACGCGGTTGCCGCCTCACCGCAGACGACGAAGCCGCTTCGCTCCACGAGCGCGCGAATGCCCGCGCGGGTCGCCTCGTAGGTAGCGACGACGAGCACGCGCGCGGGTTGGTCACTCATGAACCGGGGATTGCCTCCGCCGCTTCTGCACTAGTCTGTGCCCGTTATGCGAGTGCTGATCGCGGACGACCACCCGCTCATTCTCGCGGGAATCAGGCATGCGCTCGAGGAGGCCGACGGCTTCGAGGTCGTCGCCGAGGCGAACAACGGGTCGAAGGTGCTGCCGCTCGTCGCTGAGACGAAGCCTGATCTGGCTCTGCTCGACATGCGGATGCCCGGCATGGACGGTCTGACCTGCCTTGACCGGATCCGCGCGCGCCACCCCGAGGTGAAGGTCGTGATCCTCTCAGTGTCGACCGATCCGGACGTGATCCAGGACGTCCTCAACCGCGGCGCCAGCGCCTACATCGTGAAGAGCGTCAATCCGGTCGACGTCCCGTCAGCCCTGCGCCAGGCGCTCGAAGGCTCCGTATTCAACGCGATCGGCCTGCCGGAGAGGCAGGTCGCGGACGACGCGGCCAAGGGGGCCGGCCTGACCGACCGCGAGACATCGATCCTGAAGGCGCTCGCGCGCGGCCTGTCGAACGACGCTATCGGCAAAGAGCTCTGG
>DASVFB010000096.1:0-3252 GCA_036380275.1 Gaiellaceae bacterium
AGGGCGCGCCCGTCCGGTTTCACCGAGCGAAGTCCGTAGGACTTCGCTCGGAGCGCGCAGTAAACTGCGCGCGAAATGGCGCTCGGAGACCTCTGGAACCGCACCCTCGTCTACTTCGGGATCGCCGAGGAAGACGAGTGGGACGACGACTACGCGGCGACCGAGGAGCTCGAGCGGAACTACGAGGAGCGGCGGGCGAACGTTCGTCGCCTCGCACCGCGCCGGCGTGAGCGCGAGTTCGACGACTGGACGGAGCCGGCGGCGCAGGAAGAGCCGTCACGCACACGCCTGCGCCGCGTCGACACGCCCGCGCCCGTGGGGCCTGCGCCTGCGAGCGTGCACCTCGTCGTGCCGAGGAGCTTCAACGATGCGCAGCAGATTGCGGACAAGTTCAAGGAGTCGATCCCGGTGATCCTGAACCTGCAGGGCTCCGACGCGGAGCTTTCGAAGCGGCTGATCGATTTCGCGAGCGGCCTGACGTACGCGCTCGAGGGCGGCATGCAGCGCGTCGCCGACAAGGTCTTCCTCCTCACGCCCCGAAACGTCGAGGTGAGCGCGGAAGAACGGGCCCGCCTCCTCGAAGGCGGCGCCTTCTTCAACCAGGCCTGAGCCGAGGAACCACGGCGTCCGCGCCGAACGCCAGTCTGATGGGCAAATTGCCGCAACTCGGCCTGCTCTCAGACACGATTTCGACGGTCGAGAGCTTCGTGGACGTCTTCATCGGCGTCTACATCCTCTTGATCCTGGCGTTCATCATCATGTCCTGGGTCCGCCTGCCGTACTCGGTATGGCTGAACCGGATCCAGCGGTTCCTCTACGACATCTGCGATCCCTACTTGCGCGTGTTCCGGCGGTTCGTCCCACCGCTCGGGCCGCTCGATTTGTCGCCGATGCTCGCAGTAATCGTGCTCATCGTCCTGCAACAGGTCATTCACGCAGTTCTCGACGGACTGCGCTGACAGGGAGGTTTTTCCATGGCACTCACACCAGTCGAGATCAGACACATCAAGCTCAGCCGCTCGCTCTTCGGCTACAACCGCAGTGCGGTCGACGAGTTGCTCGACGACATCGTCGAGAGTTTCGAGCAGGTGTGGCGCGAGCGAGCGGACCTCGCGGACAAGATCGAGCGCGTCGAGGAGGACCTCGTGCGCTACCGCGAGCTCGAGACGCTCCTGCGTACGACGCTCGTGTCCGCCGAGCGCGCGTCTCAGGATCTCAAAGAGCAGGCGCGGCGCGAGACGCGGGTCATGCTCGACGAAGCGCATGCGGAGGCCCGCAGGATCAGGCGGGAAGCATCGGCCGATCTCGAGCGCATGCGCAGCGAGTCGCGTCGCATCCGATCCCTGCTCGGCGCCGCGCTTGCGACGCTCGAATCGGACAACGGCGCGGACGAAAGTGAGGCCAGAGCCGCTTAGACGCTTGATTCCCAATTCAACGCACCTGCGGCTGGGGGCCTGCACGCGGCGCATCGCGCCCGCCTCGTCCGGCACCAAGGCATCTAGCCTTGCCGCCGGACGAGTCGACCACGCTGCTTGGTGCATGCCCTCCCCGCGGGCACGCTAATTAGGAATCAATCGTCTAGGGATAATCTAAGGGCATGAGCGTGAGCGCGGCCACGACACGACTCAAGCTGCGGGTCTCTCCCGGTGCGCGCCGTCCCGGCATCGCGGGCCGCCACGGCGACGCGTGGAAGGTGCGCGTCGCGGAGCCTCCCGAGGACGGGCGCGCGAACGAAGCGGTGCTGCGGCTGCTCGCGGAAACGCTCGACGTGCCGCGCGCGACGGTCGCGCTTGTTTCGGGACATTTGTCACGGGACAAGGTCGTCGTGCTGGACGGCCTGGAACAGGCGCACACAGAGCGGCTGCTTGCATCAGCTGGAAAGCGAACCTGATCGTGAACGCCGAACGTTTTCGCACGACCCTCCTGGACGAGCGCTCGCGCATCGAGGGCGCGATCGAGTACCTGCACAGAGAGACGCCCGGCTCGCTCGAGGACGAGACGGAAGAGATGATGGGCGTGTCCGACAATCATCTGGGCGATGCGGCCGCGGGCACACTCGATCGTGAGATCGACTACACGCTCGAAGAGCACTCGGAACAGGTGCTCGCCAAGATCGACGAGGCGCTCCGCCGCATCGAGGCGGGCACCTTCGGCACATGCGCCAGATGCGGCAAGCCGATCGCGGAGGAGCGGCTCGAGGCAAAGCCATGGGCCAGCCTCTGCATCGACTGCCAGAGGGCGGTGGAGCGCGGATGACCGAATCCACGACCCGGGTTTCCTCGGACGTTCGTGTCGGGTCGGCGACCGACGGGCTGACGCCGTTTTCGACCGCAGAACGCTCGCTCGCCGCCGGCGCGCCGGAGTGGCTCGCCCTCGGTGCGGTCGCCGTCGCCGCGATCGTCGCCGATCAGTTGACGAAGCACATCGTCTCGTCGCAGCTCGGGCTCGGCGACGAGGTGAAGCTGATCGGACCGCTGTCGATCCATCACGTGCAGAACTCGGGGATCGCGTTCGGTCTCTTCTCGAGCGCGACGGCCGCGGTGATCGTGCTGACCACGCTCGCCGTCGGCTGGATGCTGTTCTTCTTCGCACGCTCCGGCTCGCGGCATCCGGTGCTGCCCGTCGCGCTAGGCCTCGTCATCGGCGGCAGCGTTTCGAACCTCGTCGACCGCGTGCGACTCGGGCACGTGACTGACTTCCTCGACCTGAAGTTCTGGCCGGCGTTCAACCTTGCGGACAGCTTCATCGTCGTAGGCGTCGGCATCCTGCTGCTCGCGCTGCTCGCCGCGGACCGTCCTGCGCGTACGCGTTCCTGAAGACGCGGCCGGCTCGCGGCTCGACGCGTTCGTCGCGCAACACGTCGGATCACGTGCTGCCGCCGAACGCGTAATCGACGCCGGCGTGCTCGTCGACGGTGTCGTGCGCGCGAAGGCGTGGCGGCTTCAGGGCGGGGAGGACGTCGAGTTCGAGCCGCCCGCGGAACCGCAGCCGCCGCAACGCGAGGAGCTCGGTCTGAACGTCGCGTACGAGGACGAGCAACTGCTCGTGATCGACAAGCCGGCCGGCCTCGTCGTCCATCCGGCGCCCGGCCATGCCGATGACACGCTCGTCAACGCGCTTCTGGCGCATGGCGGGGGATCGGCATGGGGCGGGATCGCCGGCGTCCAGAGGCCGGGGATCGTCCACCGTCTCGACCGCGATACGAGCGGCCTGATCATCGTCGCCCGGCGCGATTCGGCCCAGGCCTCGGTC
>DASVFB010000097.1:0-10751 GCA_036380275.1 Gaiellaceae bacterium
CCGAGCACCGGGAACGTGAAGCTGTGGATCCAGACGCCGAATCCGACAGGGATGGCCGCCGCCACGAACTGGCCGCCGAGCTTCTCCCACCAGCGCAGCCCGCGAAAGTCGTCGATCGCGCCGACCGTCGTCGCGACCGCGGCGCCGATCAGCAAGCCGCGCATGTTGCGAGTGAGGTCGAGGAAGGCGAGCGCCGGAACGAAGATGCCGAGGAACAACGCGATGCCGCCGAGGCGCGGCACCGTGCGCGTGTTCGCGCGACGTCCCTCCCCGGGCCGGTCGACGACGCCGAGTAGGCGTGCCATACCGCCGACCGCGGGCGTCAGGAGGACGACGATGAGCAGCGCGACGCCTAGGCCGTAGAAGACCTCGGGATTGGTGCGAAGCGCGTGGCCGATCATTTCGTCCCGTACAGGCGGTCGCCGGCGTCGCCGAGGCCGGGGACGATGTATCCGTGCTCGTTCAACCCTCTGTCGATTGCCGCGCACACGACGTGCACGTCGGGATATTCGGCATGCACGCGCTCGATCCCCTCCGGCGCGGCGACGATGCAGACGAGGATCACGCTGCGCGCGCCGGCGTCCTTCACTTCCTTGATCGCCGCGACGCTCGAGTTCCCGGTCGCGAGCATCGGGTCGAGCACGATCGCGTCGCGCTCGGCGAGGTCCGAGGGCAGCTTCACGTAGTACTCGACGGCTTCGAGCGTTTCCTCGTCCCGGTAGAGGCCGATGAAGCCGACGCGCGCGCTCGAGATGAGCGAGAGCACGCCGTCGAGCATGCCGACGCCGGCCCGGAGGACGGGGCAGACGGCGACCTTCTTGCCGGAGATGCGCGGAACCGTCGCTCGCTCGAGCGGCGTCTCGATCTCGACCTCTTCGATCGGGAAGTCCTTCGTCGCTTCGTAGGTGAGCAGGAGCGTGACCTCGTCCACGAGCTTCCGGAAGTGCACCGTGGGCGTGTCCCGATCGCGCAGGTACGACAGCTTGTGCTGGACGAGCGGGTGGGTCACGTGCGTGAGCCGGCGGGTGGTTGTCCCGGCCGTCACGCGACGTACGTGGTGAAGCCGCTGAAACCGGGGTAGAGAGGACGGTTCGCGCACAGGACCTCCGTGCGGGAGCGCAGGCCGTTCAGCTCGGTGTCTTGCTTCAGAGCGCCGACGATGATCCTGCCGACCTCGCGGAAGTCCTCCTCGTCGAAGCCGCGCATCGTCGCCGCCGGCGTCCCGATCCGCACACCGGACGCCACGGTCGGCGGCCGCTCGTCGAACGGAACCGTGTTCCGGTTCACCGTCAGCTTCACCTCGTGCAGCCGTTCCTCGGCGGCCTTGCCGGTCCACTCCGTCGAGCGCAGATCGAGCTGCAGGAGATGCGTGTCCGTGCCGCCGGTCAACACGTCGAGCCCGCCTTCGATCAGCGCCTCACAGAGCACGTCGGCGTTCACGCGGACCTGGCGCTGGTAGTCGCGGAACGCATCCGTCATCGCGATCTTGAAGCAGGTTGCCTTCGCGGCGATCGTGTGCTCGAGCGGCCCGCCCTGCATGCCCGGGAAGACAGCGCGGTCGACAGCCTGCGCATGCTCCTCACCGCAGAGGACGAATCCGCTGCGCGGCCCCGCCAGCGTCTTGTGCGTAGTCGATGTGACGAAGTCGCAGTCCTCGACGGGATTCGGATGCAGCCCGGCAGCGACGAGCCCCGCGTAGTGAGCCATGTCGCAGAGCAGGAGCGCACCCACCTCGTCCGCGATCTTCCGGAACTCCCACGTCTCGACGGTGCGCGGATACGCGCTGCCGCCGCAGACGATCAGCTTCGGCCGGTTCTCCTTCGCAAGGCGCAGAACCTCCTCGTAGTCCACGAGGTTCGTCTCGCGCGAGACGCCGTAGTGGACGATCGAGTAGAGCCGGCCGGAGAAGTTCACCTTGAGGCCATGCGTGAGGTGTCCGCCGTGCGCGAGCTCGAGCGAGAGGATCGTGTCGCCCGGCTGCAGCGCCGCCATGTACACCGCCATGTTCGTCTGCGCGCCCGCGTGTGGCTGGACGTTCGCGTGCTCTGCGCCGAACAGCTGTTTCGCGCGATCGATCGCGGTTTGCTCGATCTCGTCGACGATCTCGCAGCCGCCGTAGTAGCGCTTGCCTGGGTACCCCTCCGCGTACTTGTTCGTCGGAACCGACCCGACCGCCTCGAGGATCGACGGCCACGTGAAGTTCTCGGAGGCGATCAGCTCGATCTGGCCGCGCTGCCGCGCGAGCTCTTTGCCGAGCAGCTCCGCGATCTTCGGATCGACCTCGGCGAGGCCGGCGGTCGTGAGGTGTTGGAACGTCTCGTGGGCGACGGCCATGAACGGGCTCCTTTCGGCGGATACCGGACGGATGGTACTCGGGTCGACGGTGGGCGTTTCCTCGCCTCCAGAAGTGACATCATCATGTGGTGAGGACCCGCCTCGCTGGTGTGGTCACGCTCGTCGGCCTCACCTGGATGTCGCATGCCGCGGCAGCGCCAACCGCGGCCCTTCCCGTTCGTCTCCACGCGCAAGGCGCGGCGTACTCCGTCCAGCGCATCGTCGTCCGCGCGCGCCCAGGCATCCAGACCGAACGTCTGCGCGACGACCTCGCGGCCCGAGGCCTGTCGCTCGGCGCACACATTCCGCACACGCGGCTCTTCATCGTGCTCACGCATGGAAAGCGCCCGTCCGCGGCGATCAACTCGCTCGCCGGCGAGCCCACGCTTGCCGCCGCGATGCCGGACTACGTCCGGCACGCCTTCGAGGTCCCGAACGATCCGTACTTCGAAACGGCCGAGCGTTACCTGACGACGGTTCGCCTACCGCAGGCGTGGGATCTCAGCCACGGCTCGGCGGGAATGGTCATCGGTGTCGTCGACACGGGCGTGACGTCCGTCCAGGACCTCGCAACGCAGGTTCTTCCGGGACGGAACTTCGTCGCGGGCAACGCCGACGCGCACGACGACTCGAGCATCGGTCACGGAACACTCGTCGCCGGCGTCGCCGCGGCGACGACGAACAACGGGATCGGCATCGCCGGCGTCGCGTGGAACTCGAGCGTCCTGCCGGTCAAGGTGCTGGACGCCCGCGGCTTCGGCACGGACTCTCAGGTCGTCGCAGGCATCGTGTGGGCGGTCGATCACGGCGCAAGGGTGATCAATCTGTCACTCGGCGGGACAAGCCCCGGCCAGGCTCTCTGCGATGCCGTGAGCTACGCCGATTCGCACGCGACGCTCGTCGTCGCTTCGGCCGGCAACGGAGGCGACGCGACGACGGTCTACCCGGCCGCGTGCCCGGGCGCCGTTGCGGTGTCCGCAACAGACACAAACGGCGACCTCGCATATTTCTCGAGCTTCGGCTCGTGGGTAAGCGTCGCGGCGCCGGGTGTGGGGATCCTCTCGACACGCGGCGACAACTCGTACGGCAGTGCGAGTGGAACCTCATTCTCGGCGCCGATGGTCTCCGCCGTTGCGGCGCTCGTGCTCGCACAACATCCCGACTGGAGCCCGAGCCGCGTGGCGACGCAACTCGAGGACACGGCGCAGGATCGCGGCGTGTCGGGTGTCGACCCCTACTACGGACACGGTCTCCTCGATGCCTACGCAGCGCTCGGCGGAACGGCGCAGGACGCGGCGCCCCTACCGAGCCGCGACCCGATGGAGCCGAACGACACCCAGGCGCAGGCAAGCACGCTGTTCGGGCGTGTGACCGCGACGATCTCTCCGGAGGCCGACGTCGACTGGTACCTCGCCAGGATCCGCTGGCCGTGCATCCTCTCGCTCGAGATCGAGGGGCCGCGCGCCGACCCGAGCGTCGGCCCGAACTTCCGCCCCCTCTTGGAACTCTACGACGAGGACCAGGACCTACTCACGCAGCGTGTCGACGCCGGAGCGGGTCAGCGCACGCGCATCGCCGCGCCGGTCCCTGCCGGCCGGTACTACCTTCGCGTCGCGAACCGCGGCGCGTCCCGCAGCCCTGGAACGTACTCGGTCAAGGTGAGTACTGTCCGCCTCCACCGCGTCCTGAAGCTGATGCCTTAAGCAATCGCGGCGAGCGCGCGCTCGATCGCCTCGCCGCCGCTCGCCGCGCCCTCCCGAAGGACGCGCGGCTCCGGGCCGGTGAAGTCGAGCACGGTCGACGGCAGGCCCGCCAGCTTGCCGCCGTCGAGAACGACCGCGGCCCCCTTCCGGAACTCCTCGGGGACGTCCTCGAGCCGCGCCGGATCCGGGCCTCCTGTGCGGTTGGCGCTGGTCGCCGCGAGCGCGCTCACCCGCCCGAGGAGCTCGGCGCTCGGCTCAGGAAGCTCAGTGACGCGGACGCCGATCGTGTCGTAGTTCTTCCCCGTCAACCATCTGTAGCGCCGCGCCGGATTGGGGAGGACGAGCGTGTACGGACCGGGAAGCAGCGCTCGCGCGATCACGCCTGCGCGACCACGCAGCTCCGGCACGAGCTCGAACAGCATGTCGATGTCGGGTGCGATGAGCGCCGTCGGCTGCGTCAATAGCCGATGCTTCAGCCGGTACAGATTCCGCACCGCATCCTCATGGAGCGCGCTCGTCCCGAGGCCGTAGACGGTGTCGGCCGGAAAGACGATCACCTTTCCACGCTGGATCGCGTCGACGGCCTGGTCGATCACGCCAGGAAACTCGTCACCGTCCGGCGAAACGCGTCCGGCTGCTCGATGAAGGTGAAATGGCCGCAGTCTTCGAGCACGGCCCGTTCGGAGCCGCGGATGCCCCCTGCGATGTCATCCGCGCAGGCAGGCCCGCAGATGAAGTCGTAGACGCCGGTGATCACCAGCGTCGGCGCCTCGATGTGCTCGAGCTCCGGACGCATGTCCCACTCCTCGATGCCCTCGTTGAACACCTTGAGCGCATCCGGATTCGCAAGCTCGGGGACGATGAATTCGTCGACGTACCTTTGCGCGCGATTGTCGAACGTCGCGAAGTACATCGGCCAGAACCGGCGTGTGATCTCCCGCAGCTCGGCCTCGGTCTCGTATTCGCCTGCGTCTTCCTGTTCGAGCGCCCGCTGCGCGTCGTCGTACCAGGGCTCGTTCCGGTGACGAGCCTTGAGCTCGTCCATCTCTTCCGGGTGGAGCCTGACGATCGTGTCCGCGGCCACCAGCCTGCGCGTGCGCGTCGGGTGTTTCGCCGCGTACCCCATCGCCACGACGCCGCCGTGCGAGTGCCCGAGCAGGTTGAGCTGCTCCTCGCCGAGGTGCACGCGCAGCTCCTCCACGTCGGCCACGTAGTCGGAGGTCGTGTAAGCGCGCGCGTCCTCCGGCGCCGACGACCCAGCGGTGCCGCGCGGGTCGAGCAAGATGAGAGTGAACGACTCGCCGAGGCCGCCGACGTCGGCGAGATAACGCGACGAGAACCCAGGGCCGCCGGGATGGCACACGAGCACCGGCCCGCTGCCTTCGCGGCCGTAGGTCAACGTACGCCCGTCCTGCGTGTGGAACGACTCGGTCACGACCTCTTCTTTCCGACGACGACGCGATCTCTGCCCGCGAGATCCGGAACGATCCTAACCTCGTACCCGAGCGATGCGAGCATCTCGCCGGTCTCCTTCGCGTGCGCCGCGTGCGCCTCGAGCACGAGCGGCGCACCCGGGAGCAGCACGTCGCGCGCTTGGCGCGCGAGCTCCTCCGCCTGTCCCTCGTCGACGAGCGCCTGACGTGGCTCCCAGTCGCGCACCTCTGGTTCGAGCGAGTCGATCTCGTCCGCCAGGACGTAGGGAGGGTTGGAGACGACGAGGTCGAACGGCCCGGGCGGGAGGCCGCGCCGCAGGTCCTGGTGCACGAGCTCGACGCTCAGCCCGGTTGTCTTCGCGTTCTCGCGGGCGAGCTCGAGCGCGTCGAGCGACGCGTCCATGGCGACGACCTCTGCACCTTCGAGTTCGTCCGCGAGCGCGAGAGCGATCGCGCCTGTTCCCGTCCCGACGTCGAGCACGCGGGAACTTGCCGACTCACGGAGGAGCTCGAGGCATACCTCGACGACGGTCTCCGTCTCGGGGCGCGGCACAAGCGCGCGGGCGTCGCAGTGCAGCGTCAAACCGCGAAATCCCCACTCGCCGAGGACGTAGGCGAGCGGCTCGCGGGCTGCGCGCCTCTGGACGAGCGGCCAGACGGATGCGTCGTCGACGTCGTGGCTCCCGACCGCCAACTCGGATCGCTTGACGCCGAGGACGTCCGCGACGATCCACTCGGCGTCCGTTCGCGCCGTCTCGATTCCGTGCTCTGCGAGCAGCGCGGCCGCGCGCTCGACGATCACTCGAGCGCGCAGCGCTCGGTTCACGCTGTCCTTCGTCGTCGGGGTGCGATGGGCGAGTGCGGTGCAAGGACGCAGGCAACGCTCGTATGCGGGCATACGAGCGTTGCCGAGGACGCAGCAGCGCGCCGCCCAGCGCGGCCCGACGGCACAAGCGTCAGCGTGAATCGAGCGCTAAACGCCGCTCCTCTGCCTGCAACGCCTCGGTGAAGGTGCTCAGGTCTCCGCCGACGATCTGGTCGAGCCGGTGCTCGGTGAGCTTGATGCGGTGATCGGTCACCCGGCTCTCCGGAAAGTTGTACGTGCGGATCTTCTCGGCCCGCTCTCCGCTGCCGATCTGGGAGCGGCGCTGCTCGGCGAGCTCGGACTGCTGCTTCTCGCGCTCGAGCTCGTACAAGCGCGCGCGCAGCACGCGCATCGCTTTCGCCTTGTTCTGGAGCTGAGACTTCTCGTCCTGCATCGCCACGACGACACCGGTCGGGACGTGCGTGATCCGCACGGCCGAGTCGGTCGTGTTGACGCTCTGCCCACCGGGTCCGGTCGAGCGGTAGACGTCGACCTTCAGGTCGTTCTCATCGATCTGGACCTCGACCTCCTCGGCCTCGGGCATGACGGCGACGGTCGCGGTCGACGTGTGGATGCGTCCCTGCGACTCAGTGGTCGGAACGCGCTGCACGCGATGCGTGCCGCCCTCCCACTTGAACACGGAGTACGCGCCGTCGCCCTTGACGGCGAACACCGCTTCCTTGATCCCGCCGCCCTCGCTCTCGCTCGTCGACAGCGTCTCGGTCTTGAAGCCGCGCCGTTCGGCATACCGCTGCAGCATCCGCGTGATGTCGCCGGCCCAGAGCGCCGCTTCGTCGCCGCCGACTCCCTGGCGCACCTCGACGATGACGTCCTTCGCATCCGCCGGATCCGTCTCGACGAGCGCGAGCTTCAGCTCCTCCTCGACGCGGGCGATCTCCGCCTCGTACTCGGGAACCATCTCCGCGAGCTCGGGGTCCGAGCGGGCCGCGCCAAGGTCGGCCACGGCTGCGCGCCAGCGCTCGGCGAGCTTGTACGGCGTCTCCAGCTCTTTCAACCGGCGCCCGACCTCTGCAGCCTCGCGGTGATCGTTGTAGACGGCAGGGTCGGACAGACGCTCCTGCGTCTCGCGGTAATTGCGCTCCAGCTCGTCGAGGAGCTGCTCCATTGCCGTTCCGGTGGCCACGCCCTAATTCTGCAGACGCGCGTCGAGCGTCAGCTCGACATTGCCCTTGAGCGCCCCCGAGACCGGGCAGCCCACCTCGGCCTGCTCAGCGGCTTCCTGGAAGGCGGCCTCGTCGATCCCCGGGACGACTCCGACGACCGTGAGCGCAGATTTCGTGATTCCCGTCCCAGGCACGAACGTCACGGTCGCGGACGTCTCGAGCCGTTCCGGCGTGTGCCCGTCCTTGGCCAGCCCGTTCGAGAGCGCCATGGCGAAGCAGGCCGCATGCGCAGCGGCGATCAGCTCCTCAGGGCTTGTCTTACCTCCGTGCTGTTCCTCCGACCGCGCCGCCCAGCTCACCTGCAGCGGGCCGAACGCGCCGCTCGGCGCTTCGTGGATCTCGCCGCTGCCGTGGATCAAATCGCCTTGCCACGTCGCCTGCGCACTGCGCTCTGTCGCCATGCTCATCCCTCCAGTTCCGCGTCGATGGACACTGTCGCGCTCGCTTTGATCAGACTCGAGAACGGGCAGCCTTCGTCCGCGATCTCGATGACGCGGCGAAACGCGTCCTCCTCGATACCCGCCCCGCGCACGCGCACCCTGACCTGCGACTCGACAATCAGGTGCCCCTTGCCCTCGACCTCGTCCATGACGATGTTGGCGTTCACGTCGATGCGCTCTGGCGGCGATCCCGCGCGCGTGAGCTCGCCCGCGACGGAGGTCGCGAGACAGGCCGCATGCGCGGCGGCGAGCAGCTCCTCGGGGCTCGTCTTCCCCTCGTCTCCCTTGCCGATGCGGACGGCGTTCGAGTACTCGAGGCGCTCGAATGCACCCGTTCCCGCGGTGATCAGCCCGCTGCCGCGGGCGAGATTACCCTCCCAGACGACGTTCGCGTGCCGCTCGATGCGCGGCATGAACTACGCCATTACTTCGACGCGTGAATCCGCGTCCGTGCGCTCGACTCGCAGCACCTCCTGCAACGCGCGGATCGAGACTTCGATCTGGTCGAGCGTCGGCTCACGCGTCGTCAGGCGCTGCAGCCACAAGCCCGGGGCGAGCAAAGCCATCAGGTAGCTGTTGTCGGTGTGCTTGCCGGCAAAGCGAATGAGCTCGTACGCAATCCCCGCGATCACCGGGAGCAGAAGGATGCGCGACACGATCAGCCAGTACCACACCGGGCGGCCGAAGAAGGCGAAAACGAAGATCGCGATCACCATGACCCAGAGCAGGAACGCCGTGCCGCAGCGTGGATGGATCAGCGAGTAGCGCTGCACACGCTCCGGAGTGAGCTCGTCCCCGGCCTCGAGGGCGTTGATCGCCTTGTGCTCGGCAGCGTGGTACTGGAAGACGCGTCGCAGATCTGGCAGTAGCGAGATCAGCGACAGATAGAGGATGAAGACCGACACGCGGATCAATCCTTCGACGACGACGAAGGAACCCGTGCTGGAGATCGGCAGCAGGTCCGTGAGCAGCGCCGGCGTCACCTTGAAGAGCGCGATGGCGAACCCGATCGCGACCGCGAAGGCGAAGAACAGCTGCCCGCGCGACAGCTCAGCGGGCGCCTCGTCCTCGTCGCCCTCCTCCTGCGCGGCGTAGTTCGCCGAGATCGCGAGCGCGCGGAACCCGATCGCGAGCGACTCGCCGAGCGCGAAGACGCCCCGGATCACGGGCAGCCGCGCAATGACGTGTCGCTTCATCGGAGACTCAATGTTGCGCGAGACGTGGGCGATGTCGCCGTCCGGCTTGCGCACAGCCACCGACCAGTTCGAGGGGCCGCGCATCATGACGCCCTCCAGGACGGCCTGACCGCCGTAGCTGACTGCCATGGGAGCCCGCTAGCCGCCGCGCCGAGCGCCGCCGGCCTTCTCGAGGCGCCGCTGGAAGCGCTCGACCCGGCCGCCGGTGTCCATCAGCTTCTGCTTTCCCGTGTAGAACGGGTGGCAGTTCGAGCAGACCTCGACGTGGAGGTCGGGCTTCGTCGAGCGCGTGACGAACTCGTTCCCGCACGAGCAACGAACGGTCGCGACGACGTACTCGGGATGGATGCCGGCTTTCATTGCTCGGCCAGGATAGCAGCGGCCGTTTGGGGTGCCACGTTGCCCCCGGAGACGACCGCGGCGACGGTATTTCCCTTCTCCAGCGGCACCTTGCCGGCTAGAAGCGCGGCCGCTGTCGCCGCACCGGCGAGCTCGCACGCAAGCTTCATGCGGCCGTACATGAACCTGAAGCCTTCTTTCAGTTCCTCCTCGGAGACGAGCACGTTCTCGACGCCGAGGTCGAGGCAGATGCGGACGCAGTTCGGCCCGGCGTACGGCCCGTTGAGGCCGTCCGCCTCGGACTTGGGTTCGATCGTCACGGACTCTCCGGCCGCCATGCTCGCGGCGAGCGCGTTCGACAGCTCGGGCTCGATCGCGAACACGCGCGCGTCCGGCTTGAGCCCTTTCACCGCGGTTGCGATTCCCGAGACGAGCCCGCCGCCGCCGACCTGAACGAGCACGACGTCTGCGTCGGCGACGTCCTCTAGCATCTCGAGGCCGACGGTTCCCTGACCGGCCATCACGAGCGGGTCGTCGTAGGGATGCACCAGCGTGCGCCCGGTCTCCTCGACGAGCCGGTCGAGGTGCTCGAACGCCGCCGGGATGTCGGGCGGCGAGTCGTCGACCGTCGCGCCGTACGCACGCGCGGCGGCGATCTTCATCGGCGAAGCCGTCTGCCACATGACGACGAGCGCGTCGATGCCTTCGACCGCGGACGCGTATGCGAGCGCCTGCGCGTGGTTGCCGGCGGAGATGGAGATCACGCCGCGCGCCTTCTCGTCGTCCGTGAGCGTCGAGAGCTTGTTCAGGACTCCGCGCGGCTTGAAGGCGCCCGTTCGCTGGAAGAGCTCCGCCTTGAAGTGCACCGGCACGCCGGCACGCTCGGAGAGCGTGCGTGAGGAGAGCATCGGCGTGCGGTGCAGGCGTCCCGCAATCCGCTCACGCGCGCGGAAGACATCGTCGAGCGTCAGGACCCTTTCCGCTTGCACCGGTGTAACAGTAAAGACGTGATTGCCCGCCCGTTGCTCGCGCTCGCACTCCTGTTCGCCGCGCCACAGCCTGCTGCGAGGATCGTCACCGGCGGAAATCCATGCGGCGCAGCCGCAGCGGCCGGCGCGATGTGGGTTGCGAACGACGGCAGCGGCACGCTGGTGCGAATCGACCCGAAGAAGAATCGCGTGACGCGTCGGATCAAGGTCGGTCGCGGTGCATGCGAGATCGCAGCCGGGTTCGGCGCCGTCTGGGTGACGAACTACC
>DASVFB010000098.1:0-4703 GCA_036380275.1 Gaiellaceae bacterium
GGCGTAGCCGCGCGCCAGCTCGAACATCGCCGCGTTGAGCGAATGGAAGCCCGCCAGCGTGACGAACTGGAAGCGATAGCCCATCGCCGCGAGCTCCCGCTGAAAGCGAGCGATCTCGCCGTCGTCCAGATGCGACCGCCAGTTGAACGAGGGGGAGCAGTTGTAGGCGAGCAGCTTCTCGGGGTAGTCCTCGTGTACAGCGGCGGCGAAGTCGCTGGCCTGCGCGAGATCCGGCGTCGACGTCTCGAACCAGACGAGATCGGCGTAGCGGGCGCAGGCGCGACCGCGCGCGATCGCGGCGTCGAGTCCCTCCAGCACCCGGAAGAAGCCATCGGCTGTGCGCTCTCCGGTCAGGAACGGCTCGTCTGCCGAGTCGAAGTCGCTCGTCAGCAATGACGCGCTGAGCGCATCGGTTCGCGCGATCAGAACGGTCGGCACGCCGCACACGTCGGCCGCCAGCCTCGCCGCCGCGAGGGTGCGCAGGAACTGGGTCGTCGGCACGAGGACCTTGCCGCCGAGGTGGCCGCACTTCTTCTCCGACGACAGCTGGTCTTCGAAGTGCACGCCCGCCGCCCCGGCCTCGATCATCGCCTTCATCAATTCGAAGGCGTTCAGCGGGCCGCCGAAGCCTGCCTCGGCGTCGGCGACGATCGGCGCGAGCCAGTGCGTGTCAGTGTCCCCCTCGGCGGCATGGATCTGGTCGGCTCGGAGGAGCGCGTTGTTGAGCCGGCGAACGAGCGCAGGCCCGCTGTTGGACGGGTAGAGGCTCTGGTCGGGGTAGGTATGGCCCGCCAGGTTGGCGTCGGCGGCCACCTGCCAGCCGCTGAGGTAGATGGCCTTCAGACCGGCCTTCACCATCTGCACTGCCTGACCGCCGCTGAGCGCACCGAGCGTGGGCACGTACTCCTCGGTCCGGAGCAGCTTCCAGAGCCGCTCGGCTCCCAGCCGCGCCAGCGTGTGTTCGACCTGAACGGTGCCGCGCAGACGGTCGACGTCATCGCTCGCGTATGGGCGCTCGATCCCGTCCCAGCGGTCGTCGGCGGGCTTGCCGTTGCCGTCAGCGTCCATGCTCATCCCTTCTTGTCCAAGTTGTCGTGGGGCGGGCAGCATCTCGTCGCTTGCGGATCTCGCCTACCTCGCGCACGAGGCGGGCATTTCCGCTTGCTAGTCGTTCCCGTGGTCGCGCTCGCAGAAGTCCGGGCAGTTGCAGGGCGCGGACTCGGCGGACGTGACGACGTACCCGGCACGCGACACGCTCTGTCTCCGGGCAGGCATCACGTGCACGTGGCTGACGCCGTTTCCGTCCACGCGCTCCGCCTCGCGACTCCGGCCGAGGAGCTTGGAGATCAATGTGCCCATGGGCGCAGGCTGTCATATCTGGGATCCGAAATACACTCCAGGTGTGCCTTTCCCTCCTTTCGTCTAGGAGAAAACCGTACTTTCGGATCCCAAGAATGCGACGGGCAGCTGCTTCGTAATGGGGCGGGAGCCGGCGGAGTGCTCCGACGAGAATCCGGCCTGTTAACCGGAGGGTCGTCGGTTCGAGTCCAATCCGGGGAGCTCTTCCTCGTTCCGCACACCTAGCTCCAAGCGATCTCATACGTTCGCGATGCTTGTGGCGACCCTCGCCGTCCTGCTTGTCGCGGGTCCGGCGGGAGCCGTTCTCAACGGCACGGCCGACACGGCGAACCGGTTCTCGAATGTCGACTCGCTGCAGCTCAAGGTCGGGGCCGACTGGTTCCAGTTCTGCTCCGGCACCCTCGTCCGACCCAACGTCGTCCTGACGGCCGCGCACTGCACGGACTTCCTGGTCGACGTCGGCCCGGACGGGTTCGGCCCGGACGATGTCCGGATCACGTTCGACCCGGAGCAAGATGGGCCGTACTCGACGGTCGACCGCATCGCGGTGCACCCCGACTGGTTCACCCAGCCGGGTGGAAGCGGCAACTCGAAGCACGGATTCCTCGCGCCGCCCGCCGAGGACATCGCGCTCGTGTACCTCGATGCTCCGGTGGTCGGCATCACTCCAGCGGGGATCGCAGGCCCGGGCTACCTCGATGCGCTCGATCTGAAACACGCGATGTTCACGGTGGTCGGCTACGGGCTGGACGGGTTCATCACCGGCAGTGTCTTGTCCAACCACCCGTTCGTCCTTGACGATGGCATTCGCAGCTACCGAGACGTCAGCGTCATCACGGAGCACGACGCCTTCCCGGATCGGTTCCTGAAGATCACGGCGAGCGTCTGCTTCGGCGACTCCGGTGGGCCGCTGTTCCACAACGGTACGGTCGTGGCGCTCAACACCTGGACGTTCAGCACACGCTGCACCGGCCCGAACCTGAAGTATCGGACCGACTCCGCCGCAGCGCAGAGGTTCCTCGCAGCGAATCTCTAGCCGCATACGAAGAGCGGGCCCGTCGTGCCCGCTCTTCGTCTTCCAAGCTTGGCCGCGTTTACATGCGCCCGGCGTTGAACCGGGCGAAGATCGACAAGCCGTTCAGGACCTGGCACGAGATGGGGCACACGGCGCTGACGCACGAGGCCGCCGCAGGGAACCCTGCGATCTACGTCCAGCTCAAGGCTGGACACTCAAAGGGCTCGATCACAGAGCGCTACCTGCACGCCTCGCAGGTGCTCTTCCCGGGCGCCGCCGCCAAGGGCGAGGAGCGACTATTCGGGTCGGCAGGCGACGAAGTTGGAGAGGAGGTCGTTCGTGGTTGAGGTGGACTGGGCCTGCTCTGGCGAGAGTACGCTCGCCCAACCCACGCCTCTGTCGCCTGATTGGCAGCGCCTGAGTAGGTTTGGGCGATCGCGCGAGCCCTGCGCGCGCATCGCGGCCTTGACATCGGCTTCGCCGCGCTGTGTCACTGCGATGGGCGCCCGGTCAGAGGATCCCCGCCCCCACCATCCCTCGGCGCATTAGGTCGCCTCTGACGCGGCCTGCAGCGGCGGGGATTTCGTCGGCAAGAGGGGCTCGGGTATCCGGTTTCCGAGTCGAAGGAAGCCGGCTCCCGTCAGTGCCAGCGCCAGGGCGCCGCCCCACCAGATGGTGTCGGGTGACGTTCCGAGCAGCACGCCGCCGACCGCGGGGCCGAGAGCCACGCCGACCATGAAGCTGAGCTGGTAGAGCGACATGTAGCGGCCGAGCAGATGCGGCGGCGCGATTTCCGCGACTAGCGGGCCGAGCACGATGAACTGGCCACACTCAGCGATCGCGATCAGGATCGCGACGCCGGCCAAGACGGTGGTAGCGGCGAGCGTCGAGTGCGTGAGCGTTGCGAGCAGGACCGCGAGCAGGCCGACTGCGAATATGGCGCTGGTGGCGAACAAAGCGTGAGTGCGGCGCATCCGCGCAACCACCCGTGTCGCCGGTACCTGCGCTACGACGATGAAGAAGGTGTTGATGAAGACGACGACACCGATCCCAACGGGCCCGACAGGTGTATGCGCCTCCGCAAACGGCGGGAGGATGAAGGAGAAGAACGCGCCGCCGATCATCACAAGCGCGAGGTTGCCCGCGATCAAGGCGAGCAAGAGCCGATCCCGAGCAACAGCTCGGAAACCCCGTGCGCCCTCGCTCGCCGACGGAGCATCCGCGAGGCCAGGATCCGGGATCCAGACGAGCACAACCAGCGCGAAGACGACGAACGTGACTGCGTCGAAGAGGTAGAGGCCCTGGAACGCCTGGAGGTGATGATGGGTGGCCGCGACGATGAAGCCCGCAACCGTCGCGCCGAGGCCGAGACCGAAGTTGCCTGCGACTCGTCGGAGCGCGGTCGATGCGGCGCGCTGCTCCGCCGGGACCAGGGTCAAGGTCAGGACTTGGCCGGCGGTTCCCACGAATCCGAAGCCGGCACCGCCGACGGCCGAGCAGACGAAGCCTTGCCAAGGACGGTCGACAAACGCCAAGCCCCCGTAGCCGAGTGCGTTCAAAACATTGCCCGCGATCAGGATCCGTTTCGCACTGAAACGATCGAGGAGCGCACCCGAAGGGAGCGTTACCACTGCGGCCGTGCCCATGACCGTCGCCAGCACCAGCCCCGCGGTCGCCGTCGAGAAGCCGCGGACCGCGTGGAGGTAGATGATCTCGAAGGGAAGGATCAGTCCGGTGCCGAAGTAGTTGAGCGCGTTCCCGCCCTGAAGAACGAGGACAGGCCTCGGTAGGCCCGTACGCCAAACGGCGAACACACGTGCGAGCGCGCTGCTCACTTTGCGGGCACCCAACGTTGCTTCTGCATCAGCTCATCTCCGATTCGCGGTTGTGCGGACGTCAAAGACACCGCGATGCCGCGAAACGGACCGCCGGTCCGTTTCCGACGGACCTGGTGTCATTGATGCGATGACCGTCGAGCTCGAGCGGGCCAAGGAAGGCGACGAGCGCGCGTTCGCGTCGCTGGTCGAGCCGTTCCGGCGCGAGCTTCAGCTGCATTGCTACCGGCTACTCGGCTCCGTGCAGGACGCCGAGGATCTCGTCCAGGAAACACTGCTCGCCGCCTGGCGCGGGCTCAACGGCTTCGAGGAGCGGGCGTCGCTGCGCTCCTGGCTCTACCGGATCGCAACCAACCGGAGTCTCAACGCAATTCGCGAACGCGGGCGCCGCCCCGCCACGGAGAACACCATGAGACCGTCAAGAACCCGCCGCGCCGTCGAGCCCAGCTGGCTCGAGCCTTACGCGGACAGCGCGCTTCCGGATCCCGCTCCCG
>DASVFB010000099.1:0-6210 GCA_036380275.1 Gaiellaceae bacterium
GCTTCGGAGCCGGTCGCCAGTTCCTG
The DNA here is from genome assembly GCA_036380275.1 of Gaiellaceae bacterium. Classification (GTDB taxonomy): domain Bacteria; phylum Actinomycetota; class Thermoleophilia; order Gaiellales; family Gaiellaceae; genus DASVFB01. The sequence goes on from DASVFB010000099.1 coordinate 27, forward strand.
ACCGGTGCGAGCCCGGTCTCCGTGGCGATCGGCGATCTGAACCGAGACGGAACGCCGGACCTCGTGACGGCGAACGCCGACGACGCCACGGTTTCGGTTCTCCTCAACACGTCCGGCCCGTGCAGCGTGCCGAACGTGAAGGGGAAGACGGTGAACGCGGCGAAGCGGGCGCTCGGCCGTGCTGGTTGCCGCGTCGGGAAGATCCGCAGCGCTTATTCGGCGAGCGTCGCCAGAGGCCGCGTCGTCGCGCAGGCCCCACGCGTGCGGACGATGCTTGCGCATGGCGCCAGGGTTGACCTCGTCGTCAGCCGCGGCTCCAGGCCGTAGTGCTCTACAGCCCGAGGTGCCGGGCGATGACCATGCGCTGCACCTCGTTCGTGCCTTCGCCGATCTCGAGGATCTTCTGGTCGCGGTAGAGACGCGCGATCGCCGACTCCTCCATGTAGCCGTACCCGCCGTGCATCTGCAGCGCGGCATTCGCGACGCGGTTGGACAGCTCGCCGGTGTAGAGCTTGGCCATCGCCGCCTCGCGCGCAAAGTCGCGACCCTCGTCCTTCAGCCACGCTGCCTTGTAGACGAGCGCGCGCCCGGCCTCGATCTCCGTCGCCATGTCCGCGAGCCTGAACTGCACGGCCTGGAACTTCGCGATCGGCTTGCCGAACTGTTCCCGCTCCTGCGCGTAGGCGTACGCGAGGTCGTAGGCGCCCTGCGCGAGTCCCACGCCCATCGCCGCGACCGAGATGCGCCCGCCGTCGAGGATTTGCAGGAACTGCTGGAAGCCTTCGCCGCGCGGGCCGAGCAGGTTCTCCTCGGGCACGGCGCAGTTTTCGAACGAGAGCTCTCGCGTGTCTGACGCACGCCAGCCGAGCTTGTGCATCGGCGGCGAGATCCTGTACCCAGGCGCGCCGTTCGGGACGATGATGTTCGAGATCTCGTCGTCTCCTGTACGCGCGGTGATCGTCACGCACGACGTGATGTCCGTCCCGGCGTTCGTGATGAAGATCTTGGAACCGTTGACGATCCACTGCCCGTCGCGCAGCTCCGCAGACGTGCGCGTCGCTCCGGCGTCGGAGCCGGCTCCCGGCTCCGTCAGGCCGAACGCCGCGAGCTTGCGCCCCGATGCAAGGTCGGGGAGCCACTGCCGCTTCTGCTCCTCGTCGCCGAAGTAGTAGATCGGCAGCGTGCCGAGCGAATGGTGTGCCGCGAGCGTGATCGCCAGCGACGAGTCGATCCGCGTCAGCTCCTCGACGACGATCGCATACGCGAGCGTGTTCGCGTCCGAGCCGCCGTACTCCTCGGGAATGGTCATCCCCATCAGGCCGAGCGACGCCAGCTCCGCGACGAGGTCGTAGGGGAAGCGCTGCTCGCGGTCGAGCTCCGCCGCGACGGGCGCGACGCGCTCGCGCGCGAACTCGCGCACGGTCTCGCGGACGAGCTGCTGCTCCTCGGTGAGGTCGAAGTTCAAGCTGCGAGTTGCGTTCCGAGCTCGGCGATCAGCCTCACGCCGTAGCCGCTGCCGCCCGGCTGCCACAGGTAGTCGCCGCGCGACCGGTCGAGGAACGCAGGCCCAGCGATGTCGAGGTGAGCCCACGGCCCGTCGCCGGCGAACTCCTTCAGGAACTCCGCGGCGAGCACAGCGCCGGCTTCGCGCAGGTCGGACGAGTTCTTCATGTCCGCGTATCGCGAGTCGACGTAGCGGCGGTAGCGCGGATGGAGCGGGAAGCGCCAGAGATGGTCGCCGCTCGCGCGGGCTGCGGCGAGGATCTGGTTCGCCCACGGGTCGTCGTTGGCGAAGAAGCCTGCGTAAAAGTCGCCGAGCGCCACGGCCATCGCGCCGGTCAGCGTGGCGAGATCCATCACGTGCGTCGCGCCCTGCTCGCGCGCGTACCAGAGCGCGTCCGCGAGCACGAGCCTTCCCTCCGCGTCGGTGTTCGTGATCTCGATCGTCTTGCCGTTCGCCGCCGTGAGGACGTCGCCGGGGCGATAGGCGTGGCCGCTCGGCATGTTCTCCGTCGCGGCGACAACGGTGACGACGCGTAGCGGCACGCCGAGGTCGGCGATCGCGCAGATGCCGGCGACGACCGCCGCGCCGCCGGACATGTCGCCCTTCATGTTCTCCATGCTCAGCGACGGCTTGAGCGAGATGCCGCCCGTGTCGAAGGTAATGCCCTTGCCGACTAGGCCGAGCGTGACGTCCGCCTTCGCGCCCGCGGGCTCGTAGCGCATCACGATCAGACGCGGATCGTTGTGCGAGCCTTGCGCGACGCCGGCGAAGGCGCCCATCCCGAGCGCGACGATCTGCTCGCGGCCGAGGGCTTCGACCACGACGCCCTCCGGCGCCAGCTCCGACGCGCGCTCGGCGAGTCGCTCGGGCGTCATCTCGTTCGGCGGCGCGTTCGAGAGATCGCGGGCACTGTTTGCCCATTCCGCGATCTGTGCCGCGCGCGCCGCCGCCTGCGTGGCGGCGTCGTCTGCGCCGACGATCACGAGGCGCTCGAAGTCCTTTCGATCGCCGGCGTCGCGCGACCGCCACTTGCGCGTGTCGTACGCCGCGAGCACGAGCCCGTCCGCCGCGGCCCGAGCTTGCTCGCTCGCATCGAGGGCGAGCGCCGGATTGACGAAGTAGGCGAGCGTTCCGCCGACTCTCCGTGTCTGGCGAACGGCGCCTGCCACCGCGGTGCGCACCGCGTCGGCGTCCGCGAGCTTGCCGAGCCCGCCGACCGCGAGCCGGGTGCCGTCCGTGTGGAAGACCGTCGTGTGGGCGAACTCCGTGCTCGCCTCGCCGCTCGAGATCAGCTCGGCGACACGCGGGTCTGCGCCGGACGGCGCCTCGCCTCCCTCCGCGACCGGGACGACCATGACGTCGGCATCGACGTTCTCGGCGCTCTGTGCCTCGACGTGCATCGCCGCGCGATGCTAGCGGTAGCGTTGGAATCGTGCGCGCAGGGATCCACAAGGGCGCGATGTCGGCTCTCGCGGGTGGACATCTCGGGACCGACTTCGCGAACGGTTCGCTGCCCGCGCTGCTGCCGTTTCTGACCGACAGCTTTTCGCTCTCCTACACGCTTGCCGCGGGCCTGATGCTCGCTTCGGCGGCCTCTTCGTCTCTGGTGCAGCCGTTCTTCGGCCTGTGGTCGGACCGCCACGGCGCGAGCTGGCTGCTGCCAACCGGCGTCGCGATCGCCGGCGTGGGGATCGGGCTCGCCGCTGCCGCGCCGTCCTACTGGCTCGTCCTTGTGTTCGTCGTCGTCTCCGGCCTCGGGGTCGCGGCCTATCATCCCGAGGGCTCGAAGTTCGCCGCCTACGCGAGCGGTAGCAAGCGCGCGAGCGGGATGAGCGCGTTCGCGATCGGCGGCAACATCGGCTTTGCGCTCGGGCCGATCGTCGCGACGTCGCTCGTGCTCTGGCTCGGACTTCGCGGCGGGCTGCTGCTCGCCCTGCCGCCGCTCGCGATCGCCGTGGCGCTTTTCGTACTGCTGCCGTTCTTGCGCACGTTCGTGCCTGAGCGGTCGGTCGAACGTCGCACTGCCGGCGAGGATCGCCCGGGCCCGCTGACCATCCTGCTCGCGGTGATCGGCTTCCGCAGCCTCGCCTGGTGGGGCCTGCTGACCTTCGTTCCGCTGTGGGAGGTGTCGCTCGGGCATTCGAAGGCGTACGGCAACCACCTGCTTGCGCTGATGCTGCTCGTCGGCGGGGTCGGCACGATCGTCGTCGGGCCGCTCGCGGACCGCATCGGAAGGCGACCTGTGCTCATCGCGTCGCTCGCGGCAGCTGCGCCGCTGATCCTCGTCTTCGTCGTCGTCGGCGGCGCGGTCGGCGCGATTGCGCTTGCGCTGACGGGCATCACCGTCGTCGGCACGTTCGGCCTGACGATGGTGATGGCGCAGGAGTACCTGCCGCAGCACATCGGACTGGCCTCCGGGTTGTCGATCGGATTCTCGATCGGCCTCGGTGGCGTCGCCGCCCTCGGCCTCGGCGCACTTGCCGACGCGGTCGACCTGAAGGCGGCGCTCTACGTGAGCGCGGCCGCGCCGCTCGCGGCGCTTGCGTTGACGCTGCTGCTCCCGTCGACGCGGACGCGACGGCAGTTCGAGCCCGAGATCGCAGTCCCGTAGTAGGGTCTCGGCGCCATGGCCGAATCGACACGCGAATTCTTCGAGGGACTGCCCGCACGGGCGGATGCGTCCAAGCTCGCGGGGATGAACAACAGCTACGTCTTCGACATCGAGGGCTCCGGAAGGTGGTTCGTCGCGGTCCAGGACGGTGCGATCAGTGTGCGCGACGGAGACGGCGAGGCGGACTGCACGATCTCGACGACCGAAGAGAACTTCCAGAAGATCCTCAGCGGCGAGCAGAACGCGACGTCCGCCTACATGACCGGCAAGCTGAAGATCAAGGGCGACATGGGCGCCGCAATGAAGCTCCAAAAGCTCTTTTAAAGTCTCGATCGGACATGACCCGAGTCCAGGACTCGGGACGTGTCCCGTGGGGCTAGTCCTCGAGCTCAACGAGAACTGCGCCGCCGGCGACTCGATCGCCTTCGGCGACGTTGACGGTTCGCACGACGGCGTCGTACGGCGCGGTCAGCGGCGTTTCCATCTTCATCGCTTCGAGGACGAGCAGCGGCTGGCGCGCCCGCACGTGGTCGCCCGGCTCGACGAGCACCTTGATCACCGTGCCGGGCATCGGCGCGGTTACGCCGCTCTCGCCGTGCGCGCCCGCGTGGTCATGCGCGAGCGCATCCACGTCCGGCGGTGCGGCCGGCGGCGGTGCGGGCAGGTTGAGGCGCCATACGCCTTGCCACTCGGGGCGAGCCTGGCGGACGGGAGGCGGCGACAGCGGCGGGTGCTCGACGAGGAACGCTGTCGTCGTGCGCCCCGCGCGGACGTCCGGGTGCGCGACCAGCCAGCGCAGGAAGGGCAGGTTCGTCGTCACGCCCTCGATGACCGTGTCGGCTAGCGCGGCCTCGAGCAGGTCGAGCGCGTCCTCCCGCGTCGGGCCGTGCGCGATCAACTTCGCGAGCAGCGGGTCGTACGCGAGCGCGACCTCGTCACCCTCCGCGATTCCCGCATCGATGCGGATCGAGCTCGGCAGCACGAGCCGCGTGATCCGGCCGCCTTGCGGGAGGAACGTGCGCGGGTCCTCAGCGTAGAGGCGCACCTCGACCGCGTGGCCATGTCCCGAGTCCTGGACTGCGGACATGGCCCGACCGGACGCGATGCGCAGCTGCTCCGCGACGAGGTCGACACCCGTCACGAGCTCCGTCACCGGGTGCTCCACCTGGATGCGGCCGTTCAGCTCGAGGAAGAAGAAGTCGCGCCCGTCGAGCATGAACTCGGCTGTGCCGGCGCTCGTGTAGCCGATCGCGCGGGCGAAGCGGACGGCCGCGTCGCTCATCTCCGCACGCAGCATCGGGTCTACCGTGGGCGAGGGCGACTCCTCGAGCACCTTCTGGTGACGCCGCTGGATCGAGCAGTCGCGCTCGCCGAGCGCAACGACGCTTCCGTGCGAGTCGCCGAGCAACTGGATCTCGACGTGCCGTGGGCGCTCTACGTAACGCTCGGCGAAGACGCGGTCATCGTCGAACGCGGCCTTCGCCTCGCGTTGCGCGGCGGCGAGCGCATCTTCGAGCTCCTCGCGCGCTCGCACGACACGCATGCCGCGCCCGCCGCCGCCGGCCGCGGCCTTCAGCAGCAGCGGGAACCCGAGCTCGTTCGGCTCGCCGCTCTCGACGACCGGCACGCCCGCCTCGCGCGCGATTCGTTTCGCCTCGAGCTTGTCACCGCCCGCGCGCAGCGCCTCCGGAGACGGGCCGATCCACACGAGCTCCGCTGCGCCGACCGCCTCGGCGAAGTCCGCGTTCTCGGCCAGGAAGCCGTAGCCGGCATGGATCGCGTCTGCGACGGACTGCTTCGCGGCGCGCTCGTGCTCTTCCTAGTGCAGGTAGCTCGCGATGTCGACCGTCTCGTCAGCCTCGCGCGCGTGGAGCGACTCGCGGTCGTCGGGCGCGACCACCGCGACGGTCGCGATGCCGAGCGTCCGGCACGTCCGGAAGATGCGCAGCGCGATCTCGCCGCGGTTGGCTACGAGGAGCTTGCGGATCTCCACAGCGCGGCAAGCGTAAGGGTGAACAGCACCGCGAGCGCGAGATAGACGACCGTGTCGGAGGTGACGTCGGCCAGCC
>DASVFB010000100.1:0-7121 GCA_036380275.1 Gaiellaceae bacterium
GCATTTTCGGCCTCTGAATGACCGCAGGGTGCTCAGAGGAGCACCCCGCAGTCTGCCGTCAGTCGGCTCCGGACCGCCGCATAGCGTCGGAGCCAGCTCCAATTGTACGCGGGAAAGGCCGCCAAGAAAAGGCGTTGACTACAGAAAGCTGAGCAGGCCTTCGCGGCCGACGCGCAGCCCGATCACCCGGCTTTGCCCGTCGATCTGCTCGATCGCCTCCGCAGGCACGAGGCGCCGCTTGCGCGCGAAGAAGCCGGTGCGAACCGCGAGCGCATCCGGCTCGTCGGGCGTCGTCCCGTACATGGGACATTCGACGCGGCCGACCAGCCTTCCGTGCGCGTCGGCGACGAGGTATCCACGCGTTCCACGGAGGTCGTAGGCGACAGCGCTCACTGGTGGCGACGCTATTCCTCGCCTATGAAAAAACTCACCAGTCTGGGTAAGGGTTGTGTTAAGCGCCAGGCTTCGCGGTCATCGCCCACCAGGCGACGACGAGTGCGACGAGGTAGACGCCCGCCAGGCCGGCGAAGTACCGTGCGACGCTTGGCTTCCGTCGCAGTGCGAGCCAGCCGAGCACTGTCAGAGCGATCAGCACGAGCGCGCCGCCGTCGCCCACGACGATGCCCGTGCTGATCCACGTCGGCATGTCGGGATCTAGGTCTTCCTTGTCGAAGATCCACTGCGCGCCGACACGCATCACGACGTATGCCGGCCAAACGACGGCGAGCAGCGTAACGAAGGCGGTGCGGCGGGCGAAGACTGCCTGCTCGGGCATCCGCTGCCCTGCCAAGGAAAGCAGGAGGATCGCGCCGACCCCGCCGAATAGCGCCATGGCGCCGAGAACGTGTACGAAGAGCGGGAAGTCCCACGAATCTAGGCGGAGGGCTGCAATCATCCGCCGGCTCCCGGTTTCCAGATCATGAGCACGAGGATCGCGAGAGCGAGCAGGCTCGAGGCGACGTTGAGCGACAGCGCGATCGGATCGCGAACGCGCGCCCGGAGCTCGGCGCTCGGAGTGTCACCTTCGGCGGCAAGTCGCTGGGCGAGCAGGCGCGTCTCCTTGTCGCGTTTGCCGCCGGCGCCTCCGAGCGGACCCGCGACGAGCCACATGATGAGCGCGGCCAGGATCCAACCGTCCGTCCACTTGTAGAAGTCGAGGTATGAGACGAGCCAGAGCCCGAAGACGAGAGTCGTGATCATCCCGATGCCGATGGCCGCGGCCGCCGCGCCGGTCAGCCGCATGAGGAGGGCGATCTCGCTCGGGAGCTCGCGCCGGACGGCCGCGATCCCGAACGTCCATGCGACGACGATGCCGCCGACGAGCAGGAAGGCGCCGCTCATGTGCAGGAAGAGGAGCCACTCGTACTTGTCCACGTGGAGAGAATACGACGGACGATGGACGAGACGAGGCGACACCTGCAGCTCCTGACGGAGACGATCGAGGCGGTCAACTCGACGCTCGATCTCGAGGAGGTGCTCGCGCTCGTCGCGCGCAAAGTGGCCGACGCGCTCGGCGCAGATGCGTGCTTCGTTTACCTCTACGATGAGCGCAGCACCGAGCTCGTGCTTCGCGCAACGTTCGGCACGCGCGTCGAGGAGATGACGAAGCGTCCCCGGCTGTCGCTCGGTGAGGGAATCACGGGAGTCGCGGCGCAGGAGCGCCTGCCCGTGATGCTGCCGACCGAGGCGCACCTCGATCCGCGCTTCAAGTCCTTCCCGAACCTTCCCGAGGACCGGTTCCAGTCGATCCTCGCCGTGCCCATCCTCGCGCGCGACAAGCTCGAGGGCGCGCTCAACGTCCGGACGATCGAGCCGCGCGATTTCACGCAGGGCGAGATCGGGCTGCTGCTGGCGATCGCGGCGCAGGTCGCGCAGTCGATCCAGCACGCGCGTCTGTACGCTGCAACGCAGCGCCGGCTCGTCGAGCTGGAGGCGCTGGCGCGCATCTCCGAGGCCGTCTCGGACTCGCTCTACCTCGAGGAGTCGCTGGCGGCGATCGTCCGTACGACTATGGACGCGCTCGGCGCCACGGGCGCGGCGATCGTGCTCGACGACGGCGAGATCGCGTGGCCCGAGGGCCGTGCCGGGGCGTATGCGGAGCGGCTGCCGCTGCGCTGGCGCGGGCGGCAGATCGGCGAGCTCGTCTGCGACCGCGACACGCCGTTCACCGAGGACGACCGGCAGCTGCTCGTCTCCATCGCGCACCACGCCGCGGTTGCGCTCGAGCACGGCCGCGCCGTGCTTCGAGGCGTGCTCGCCCAGGAGATCCATCATCGGGTCAAGAACAACCTCCAGACGGTCGCGTCCCTCCTTCGCTTGCAGGCCCGCGCGACCGACGGCGTCGACCCGGGCGAGGCGCTCGAGCACTCGGTGAACCGGATCCTCGCGATCGCCGCCGTACACGAGGTGCTCACGGAACGCCGTGACGACGACGTGCTGCTCGACGACCTGCTCGACCGGCTCCGAGCGATGCTCGTCCAGGGGATCGGCGGTGACAAGCGCGTGGAGTCGGCGCTCGAGCCCGTCGCCCTCGCCGGTTCGAGAGCGACGGCGCTCGCTCTCGTGTTCAGCGAGCTGCTGCAGAACGCGCTCGAGCACGGCGGCGAGGACGTGCGCATCGAGCTCACGCAGCGAAATGGCGACGTTGTCCTCGCGATCGCCGACTCGGGCGCCGGTGCGGTCGGCGGCGAGACCGGGACGGGGCTCTCGATCGTGCGCGCGCTGGTGCGGGACGAGTTGAACGGCCGCTTCGAGCTTCTCCGCGGCGAGGGCACGCGAGCCGAAGTCGTCTTCCCCGCCTGATTCCTAGTACGCAGTCAACCAGACCTTGCCGAAGCTGCTCGCGATCCGTCGCGAGCCGCCGCCCATAAGCGATGCGGCCGAGCTCCCGCAGGAGTCGTGTCGAGGCGTCCCTCGACGAAAACGCTTTGCAAGCGCATCACGCGACGATCCGTTGCAGCCTGCGGCCGGACTGCGTGGCCGAGTAGACGCTTCGCGGCGGATAGGCGTCCTCGATGCGACGCTCGACCAGGTCGGCGCCCTGGAGGTCCTTGAGCGCCAGCGCGAGCGCGCGCGGCGTCACCCCGGGCAGTGCGGCGCGGAGCTCGGAGAAGCGAGCCGGCTGCGTGAGTGCGGCGAGGACGGGTAGAGACCACTTGCGGAGGAGCACTTCGTCTTCGTCGACCGACTCGAGCAGCTTCGCGCAGCGGCGCGCAGCGACCTCGCCGCTTGGTGTGAGAACGTACTCGGGCCGCAACGGGTGGCCGTAGCCCGGATTCCGCGCCACGAGCCCGAGCTCCAGCAGCGAGTCGAGCGTCCGCCTCAGCGACTCGCGGCCGACGCCGAGCGTTCCCACGAGTGCCGCGAAGCGAGATCCTCTCTGCCGCAGCAGCTCGGCGAGGACCGGTGCCGACCAGCGGTGGTGGAAGATGGCGATCAGATCGCTGATTGACACAGAACTGAACTTAGTATAAAAACAGCGCAGGATAACGGCAACCACGGAAGGAGCGACCGTGAGCGAGACCGCAACACAGCCTCTGACGACACCGTTCGAGTACGGGGAGACGATGGTGATCTCCGTGAACGTGTCGAACTTCGACGCAGCCGTCGAGTGGTACGGCAAGGCGCTCGGCTTCGAGCTCGTCTACCGCCTCGACCAGTACGGTTGGGGTGAGGTGCGCACGCCGCTGACAGGGATCACGATCGGCCTCGGCCAGAGCGAGGAGCTGAAGCACGGCGGCACCGTGCCGACGTTCACCGTCAAGGACATCGAGGCAGCCCGCGCGCACCTCGAGTCGCTCGACACGCGCTTCGACGGCGACACGTACGAGATCGACGGCATGGTGAAGCTCGCGACGTTCTACGACCCCGACGGGAACGCGTGGATGCTCGCGGAGCAGCTCGCGACCGACACCCGCGAGCACTAGGGCGTTGGAGCTGCAGCAGTACACGTTCGTCCTCCTTCGCCGGCCGCCGGATGCGCCGGACTATCCGGAGGAGCGACTGGACGAGATTCAGGATCAGCACCTCGCGCACCTCGCGGAACTGCACGAGCGCGGGGTGCTGCTCCTGGCGGGGCCGTTCGGCGACCAGCCCGACGAGTCGCTGCGCGGGCTCTGCGTGATGACGACGGGCGTCAGCGAGACGCGTGCACTGATGGCGAACGATCCCGCCGTCAGAGCCGGGCGGCTCGAGCCCGAGGTGATGAGCTGGTGGACCGCGCCGGGTAGCCTCCCCGCATCCGGATCCTGATCGCGGAAGACGAGACGATCATCAGGCTCGACCTCGTCGAGTTGCTGCAGCGCGCGGGGATGGACGTGGTCGGCGAGGCGCGCGACGGCGAGGAGGCGGTCGAGCTCGCGCTTCGGCTCGAGCCCGACCTCGCGATCATGGACGTGAAGATGCCGAAGCTCGACGGCATCGAGGCGGCGCGACGAATCATTGCCGAGCGGCCGATCCCGATCGTCCTGCTCACGGCGTACGGGCAGGACGAGCTCGTATCGCGCGCGGTCGAGGCCGGTGTGTTCGGCTACCTCGTCAAGCCGTTCCGGGAAGCGGACCTGCTGCCGGCGATCCAGACCGCGCGCGCACGGCACGACGAGCTCGCGGCCGTCCGCGAGGAGGCGGAGTCGCTGTCCGAGGCGCTCGCCGCGCGCAAGGCGATCGAGCGGGCGAAGGGGTTGCTGATGGAGAAGGAGGGGCTATCCGAGCAGGATGCATTCGCGCGCCTGCGCAAGGCGTCGCAGGTCTCGGGCCGCCCGCTGAAGGTCGTGGCCGAGGCTGTCGTCGCGACGTTCCTCGAGCAGTGACGCTCACGCACCTGACGCGCCCAGCCCGCGGCGAGCCCGAGGGCTTGCTCTGTCTTCTCCACGGCCGCGGCGCCGACGAGCACGACCTCTTCCCGCTGCTCGACGTGCTCGATCCGGAGAGGCGACTGCTCGGCGTGACGCCGCGGGCGCCGCTGTCGCTGCCGCCCGGCGGCGCGCACTGGTACGCGTTCTACCGCCTCGGCCAGCCGGATCCCGACACGTTCTGGACGACGTATCCGCTTTTGGTCGAGTGGCTCGACGGTCTCGGCTTCCCGCCGGAGCGGACGGTGCTCTGCGGGTTCTCCCAAGGCGGAGTGATGGCTTACGCCGTCGGGCTGGCGAAGGGACGTCCGCGCCCGGCGGCGCTGATCGCGCTCTCGTCGTTCATGCCAACCGTTCCGGGGCTGGAGCTCGACCTCGCGCCTCCTTTGCCGCCGGTCGCGATCGGGCACGGGACGTACGACGACGTGATCGGAGTCGAGTGGGGGCGTGTTGCGCGCGACGTGCTGACGGAAGCAGGCGCGGACGTCCTCTACCGCGAGTCGCCGATGGGCCACTCGGTCGACCCGACCTTTCTCGCCGAGCTGAGGACGTGGCTACCCCTGTGATGCACTTTCAGCTTCGCGAGTACACGATCGAGGACGGTCGCCTCGACGACTTCGTCCACGTTTGGCGCGAGCTCATCCTTCCGCTCCGGGTCTCGCTCGGCTTCAGCGTCTTCGGCCCGTGGGTGGAGCGCGACGCGAGCCGCTTCGTCTGGCTCGTCGGGTTCGACGGCGACATCCGCGCCGCCGACGACCGGTACTACGCCTCACCCGAGCGGGCTGCGATGGATCCCGACCCGGCGCGGCTCATCGTCGAGACCCGTCAAGTCTGGCTCGAGGCGCCCTAACCCAACCCGCCGCGTTGGACCTGGCCGTTCCGAACACCTCGCGTCTGACACCAAGCGACGGCGAAATGGGCTATGCCGACGGCTGTTCGCCGGCCTGCCGGCGATGCACGGTGCCGCTGCAGGCGCCATTTCAACGGCTTCTCGCTGTGGACAGATCGTCACTTCGCCACAACGGCGTCTGACACCGCAGGCTGGACGATAGGGACGGTGCTCCTGGCTCTTGGCGCCGGTGGCGCGGGGCCGCGCGATCAGAGGCGCCCGAGCGCGAACGCCGTTGCGAGCGCGGTGACGGACAGCCCGTCCGGTATCTCGCCCTGCTCGATCAGGGTGCGAACGTCGTTCGGCGCGAACCACGCGATGCTCTCCGTCTCGTTGCGCTCGAAGTCCCCGACTCGCTCCGCCCGCGACGAGAGGAAGTACTCGAAGCGCTGCTGCATGAGCCCGTTCGTCGGGTGGCTGAAGCCCGTGTACTCGAGGTCGAGCGGCCGCCAACCCGTCTCCTCGATCGCCTCGCGCTCGGCTGCCTCCTCAAGGGTCTCCCCAGGGTCGACGCGACCGGCGGGGATCTCCCAGCCCCATGTGTCGTTGATGAAGCGGTGCCGCCGCAGCAGCAGCACGCCGCGGTCGGCGTCGTTGATTACCACGCCGACCGCAGGGTGCCGCAGGCGCACTACGTGGTGGTCGAAACGTGTTCCGTCCGGCAACTCGACGTCGGTCAGGCAGAGGTCAAGCCACTCGCTCGTGTAGAGCCGGCGCTCGCCGTGGATTTTCCAGCGCGTCACCGCACGGAGGCTACGCGAGGCCGTAGAGCGCGAGCGCGTTCTCGCGCAGGATCGAGCGGCCAGCCTGCTCGGCCTCCTGCTCGGGTAACTCCGCGGACAGCACCTCCGCGAGCGCCTCCCGCCACCACCTCGCGGCGAGGAAGTACAGCTCGGGCGTGCGCGCGGCGTCCGACGCATAAAGCAGCTTGGACACAGGTGCCAGCTCGAGCGCCTGGCGCAGATGCTCGGCGGGTCGCGAGACGTGCGGGATCGTCAGCGAGAGGTCGAACCAGACGTTTCCGTACACGTGCGCGAGCCAGCCGGCCTCGCGAACGAACGGGTAGCAGTGCAGGAGGACGAACGGCGTCTCGCGGAAGCGCTCGATCAGCGGCTTGAGGTAGGAGGGGTCGGCGCGCCACAGGTGCAGGTCCGCGTCGCCGAAGCCGCAGTGCGCCTGCACCGGCAGTGGATCGCCGCTCGCCTCGTTCGCCTCCAGCGCCGCGACGACGTCGTCCGATACGCGATCGAGGCCGCCGCGGTAGGCCGCGATCGTCTTCAGCGCGACAAAGCCCGCGTCCCGAGCGTTGCTGACGTCGCTTGTCTCGTGCGTCTCGATGCGTAGCACCGGACGCGCGCGGCAGGCGGCGAGCTCGCCGAGCT
>DASVFB010000101.1:0-2159 GCA_036380275.1 Gaiellaceae bacterium
ACGCGCTCGAGGACCGCTGCTCCCACGACGACGGCCCTCTGTGCGAAGGCGACTTCGACCCCGACACGGGCATCGCGATCTGCCCACGCCATGGCGCGAACATCGACATCCGCACGGGTGAGCCCCGCACGCTGCCTGCGACTCAGCCGGTCGACACGTTCCCCGTTCGCGTCGAGGACGGAATCGTGAAGGTCGAGGTGGCGTGAACGACGTCGTTCGCTGCTGGGAGAGCTCCGACCCGGCCTACAACGACTACCACGACAAGGAATGGGGACGGCCCGTACGCGACGAGCGCGGCCTGCTCGAGCGACTTTGTCTCGAAGGCTTCCAGTCCGGGTTGTCGTGGCTGACGATTCTGCGCAAGCGAGAGAACTTCCGCGCTGCCTTTCTCGGCTTCGATCCCGAAGCGGTCGCCCGCTTCGGTGAGCGCGACGTGAAGCGTCTGCTCGGAGACGCGGGCATCGTCCGCCATCGCGGCAAGATCGAGGCGGCGATCGCCAACGCGCGCGCGACGCTCGAGCTCCGCGAGTCCGGAACGTCGTTGCAGGAGCTTGTCTGGGAGTACCGTCGCGACGAGCCGCCGCCGCCAGAGTGGGAGGCCCAGACGCCCGAGTCGGTCGAGCTGTCGAAGCGACTGCGCAAGACCGGCTTCCGTTTCGTCGGCCCGACGACCGTCTATTCGACGATGCAGGCCTGCGGGATCGTCAATGACCACCGTGCCGACTGCTGGGTCCGCGATGCGGTAGAACGCGAGCGCTGATGCTCGACGACCGTGTCCGCGCCGTGCTCGCGCGCCTCGAGGAGGAGGACCGCCGTGAGCGCGAGGAGGGCGTCGCGCGCGAGCTGCGCGCCCGGCAGGTCGCCCGCTCGACGGGGCAGTTCCTGTTCGCGCTCGTCGCGCCGCAGACGGACTGCGCGGTGCTCGAGATCGGCGGCTCCCGCGGCTACTCGACGATCTGGCTCGCCGCGGGCTGCCGCTACCTCGGCGGCCGCGTCCTCTCGCTCGAGCACGACCCCCGCAAGTGCGAGGCCTGGCGCCAGAACATCGCTGACGCCGGGCTCGAGGACTGGGCCGAGCTCGACGAGGGCGACGCGCATGACAGGCTGCCGGCGATTGACGACGTATTCGACCTCGTTTTCCTCGACGCCGAGAAGGAGGACTACGAGGCCCTGTTCCAGCTCGCCCGCGGCAAGGTCGAGCCGGCCGCCCTGTTCGTCGCAGACAACGTCCTCTCGCACGCGGACGCGCTCGGCGCGTACTCGCGCGCGCGGCAGGAAGACCCCACACTGGAGTCCGTGACCGTCCCACTGGACCGGGGACTGGAGTTGTCCGTCGTCCTCGCATCGCTATAGTGCGCGCAATCGCGGAAAGGAGGTGGTCCGGTCAATGGAGATTTCCAGTACGGGCAGCGGAGGTGCTAGCTCGTAGGGGCGGGTCCCCGAGACCGACACGGGAATTCGCCTAGCCAGCGTGGGGGACGGAACCGCCTCCTACGAAATTCCCGCTAGCTACTGAACGACTTGAGGGGCGCGCCAGAGGCGCGCCCCTCGTCGTTTCTTCGCGCGAAATGCTGCGCATTTCGCGCGAGGTAGACCGGGCATGCGCTTCGCGCGTGCCCAAGGTGCTGTTGTGGGCGCGCTTCTTCGCCGGCGGTGAGTGAGCAGGGCGGCCAAGCCGCCCTGCCGGCGCGTCGCTTAATGGTTTGGGCTCAGGGCCGGATGCGCCAGAGGTCGCGGGCCTTGTAGCTGCCTACCCACATGTCGCCGAAGCCTGCACGCACGACGAACGGTCCCTTCCCTGTTTTGACCGTCGACGCGACGGCGTTCACCTTCGGGTCGATTACCGAGATCGTGTTGTCGTTGAAGTTCGGGATCCAGATCGTCCCGTTAGGTGCTGCCGCGCCCTGCGCCGGCTTGGAGCCGACCTTCACCGTGGCGACGACCGCCTTCGTGCTCTGGTCGACGCGCGTCACGGTGTCGTCGCCGTTGGCCGTCCACACCGCATCCGCTGAGACGATGATGCCGCTCGGGCTGTCGTGCCCGACGTGCACGGTCGTGGACGTGTTCGTTGCCGGGTCGATCCGGTAGACGTCCTGGCCCGACGTTGTGTTCGAGCCGACCCAGAGTGCGTCCGCGGCGATCGCGAAGTTGCTGGGCTG
>DASVFB010000102.1:0-15273 GCA_036380275.1 Gaiellaceae bacterium
CGCGATTGGCGTTTCGTCCTCAGGCTGAGACTCAGCGTCAGATCCGTGGGCCGAACGAAGTGGTCGGGGCAGCGTCCGGCGGCCGCGGGCGGGCCCGGCGCCTTTCCTTATCTATAGGGCTAGATGCCGAGCGGTTCGTTCGCCCAGCGCTGCGCCGCGCCCTCGCGACTGCACCGGCAGCGACCCAGTACTAGCTCCCGGGCTCACATGAGGACCGCCCGGCGAACGGCGACCTGCCACTCGGCGCGGCGTCCGGCGACCCAATCCGGGTCGGTCGACGGCACGTAGGTCGCCCCACGCCGGATCCTGGCGCGGGTGTCCTCCAGGTTCGGCCAGATACCGATCGCGAGGCCGGCGAGCGCGGCGGCGCCGAGTGCCGTCGTCTCTCGTTCCGCCGCGACCTCGACGGGGCAGCCGAGCAGATCGGCCTGGAACTGCATTAGGAAACCGTTGGCGCTCGCCCCGCCGTCGGCGCGCAGCACGCCCAAGCCGCCCGGCAAGGCGTCGAGCACGTCGGCGACCTGGAAAGCGATTCCCTCGAGCGCTGCCCGGACCACGTGGGCGGCGCTCGTGCCGCGCGTGATGCCGGCGATGAGACCGCGCGCGTCCGCGTTCCAGTGCGGCGAGCCGAGACCGGTCAGTGCTGGGACGAAGTAGACGCCGCCGGTCGACTCGACCTGCCGCGCCAGCGCTTCGCTCTCGGCGGCGTCGTTCAGGATCCCCAAGCCGTCGCGCAGCCACTGGATCGCGGCACCGCTCGAGAGGATCGCGCCCTCGAGCGCGTAACCGCCGGACGCTTCCGCGGTCTCCAGCAGGCCCGGCGACGGCGACTCGCGCGCGGCACCCGCGTTGACGAGGACGAAGCTCCCCGTCCCGTACGTCGCCTTCGCCTGGCCGCGCTCGTGGCAGCCGTGCCCGAAGAGCGCCGCCTGCTGGTCGCCGGCGATGCCCGCGATCGGCAGCGTCGCGCCGAGTAGCTTCGCCTCGCCGACCACCTCGGACGAGCGGACGAGGCGAGGCAGCAGCGCACGGTCGACGCCGAAGAGCTCGAGTAGCTCGTCGTCCCAGGCGAGCGACTCGAGATCGAGCAACATCGTCCGTGACGCGTTCGTCAGGTCGGTGGCGTGGACGCGGCCGTCGGTGAGCTTCCAGACGAGCCACGAGTCGACGGTGCCGAACGCGAGCTCGCCCGCTCGGGCCTCGGTCCGCGCGAGCAGCCACTCGAGCTTTGTCGCCGAGAAGTACGGGTCGGGCACGAGCCCCGTCCGTGTGCGGATCAGGTCGGCCGGCAGCTCGCGGCACCGTGCGGCCGTCCGCCTGTCCTGCCAGACGATCGCGCGGCTAACCGGCCTCCCGGTGGCGCGCTCCCAGAGCAGCGTCGTCTCGCGCTGGTTCGTGATCCCGATCGCGCGCAGGTCGGCCGCACGCACGCCTGCGTCGTGCACGGCCGCATCCGCAGCCTCGACCACGCTCGCCCAGATCTCCTCCGGGTCGTGCTCGACCCACCCGGGCTGCGGGAAGTACTGTCGAAGCTCGCGGTAGCCGCGGCCGCGCACTAGGAGCTCCTCATCGACGACGAGACAGGTCGTTCCCGTCGTCCCCTGGTCGATTGCGAGGATCACGAGGCGAGCAGCGTCTCGGACGCGAGGAGCTCCCGCAGCCGCGAAACGCAGACCTGAACGCTTGTCACAGCGCTCTCGGGCGGCTCCTCTCCCCAGAGCTGATCGATCAGCAGGTCGCGCGAGACAACCCGGTTCGCGTTCAAGAGCAGGGGTGCGAGCAGCGCGCGTTGCTTCGCGCCGGCGAGCGCAAGTGACCGGTCGCCGTCGCGAACCTCCAGCGTGCCGAGCACCCGGTACTCCATGTTCGCCCTCCTCCAAGCGCAACCGCTAAGAACTCGTTTCATAATGACCCTTCGTCGACGGGGTGCGATGGGCGGCACAAGGCTCATTGTGAAACGGGTTCTGAGGCTGTTTTAGCGCACCGACCGCCTTCGGACAATCGACCGCGCCAGAGGTCGGATGATCGCGGAGGGCTCCCTGCCGACTATGCGCGTCGAAAGAGTTGGACAGTTCTCAGCTCTTGGCCCTCGCGATGCGCGTTGTCCAGACAGGTCACGAAACCTTGCAGCGTCAGTATTTGAGCGCGAGCGCGACGGCCTCGTCGACCGTCAGCGCTCGGCGTGAACGTGCCTGGTTGCGAGGTCGGCAGACGGGGCGTCCGGCCCACGGCCGCTGAATAGCCCGTTGGCCTGCGCGCTAGATCCGCGCCGAAGAAACGCTTGCGAGCCTGTCCCCGCCCGTTGTAACAGCGGCGATGGCGTACGATCGGCCTACGGGGGTAAGGCTACGGAAGGAGACGACGTGAATCGGACCGTGCGGAGCGTCTTCACCCTCGCCGTCGTGACGGCTGTCGCGGCTGCGCTGGGCTCGACAGGCGGCGCAACGAGGGACGGCACAGGACGGACGGCCGATCACCGAGGTGGCACGCTGAAGATGCTCGCCAAATCGGCCGCGGGCACGATCGACCCGCAGGTCAACTACACGCTGCCGTACTGGCAGCTGTACCAGGCGTCGTACGACGGGCTGCTCGCTTTCAAGAAGGCCGGCGGGACCGAGGCGTTCACCGTCGTGCCGGACATCGCGCAGAATGTGCCGACGCCGACGAACGGCGGCAAGAAGTGGGTGTTCAAGATCCGCAAGGGGATCAAGTTCTCGAACGGGAAGACCGTCACCCCGACCGACGTTGCGGCGTCGTTCAGACGGATCTTCAAGGTCAAGAGCCCGACTTCCGGAGCGTTCTACGCGGGGATTGTCGGTGCGCAGGCGTGCCTCAAGCACCCCGCGACCTGCACGCTCAAGGGCGGCGTGATCGCGAACGACAAGGCGGGCACGGTGACGATCAATCTCGTCGCGCCGGACTCAGAGTTCAAGTATCGGCTCGCCGTTCCTCACGCGAGCGTCCTCCCAGCGAACACGCCGCCGCGTGACACCGGCACGAAGCCGATCCCGAGCACGGGGTCGTACTACTTCGCTTCCTACAACCCGAACAAGCAGCTCGTGATGAAGCGAAACCCCTACTTCAAGCAGTGGTCCGCGGACGCGCAGCCTGACGGCTATGCCGACGAGATCATCCAGTCGTTCGGCCTCACCGACGAGGCGGAGGTGACGGAGATCGAGAACGGGCAGGCCGACTGGATGCTGGAGCAGCCGCCGTCGGACCGCCTGAACGAGATCGGGACGAAGTACTCGAGCCAGGTGCACATCTCTCCGCTGACCGCGTTCTGGTACCTGCCAATGAACACGAACCTGCCGCCGTTCAACAACCTCAAGGCGCGGCAGGCGTTGGGCTACGCGATCGACCGGAACGCGGCCGTGAAGATCTTCGGTGGGCCGAACCTCGCAACGACTTCCTGCCAGGTGCTCCCGTCCGGCTTCCCCGGCCACAAGGACTACTGCCCGTACACGAAGAATCCCGGCACCCACTGGTCGGCGCCTGACATGGCCAAGGCGAAGGCGCTCGTCAAGGCGTCGGGCACCGCGGGGCAGAAGGTGACCGTCGTGTCGTCCGACGACGCGGTGAACAAAGGGATGGCCGTCTACGTGCAGAGCGTGCTCAACCAGCTCGGCTACAAGGCGAAGGTCAAGCCGATCTCCGCGAACATCTCGTTCACCTACCCGCAGAACACGAAAAACAAGGTCCAGATCAACGTCCAGCAGTGGTACCAAGACTATCCCGCTGCTTCGGACTTCCTCTACGTCCTGTTCGGCTGCGAGTCGTTCCATCCGGGGAGCGACTCGAGCATCAACATGGCCGGCTTCTGCAACAAGAAGATCAACGCGCAGATGCACAAGGCACTCAATCTCGCCATCACCAACGTGCAGCAGGCGAATGCGATGTGGTCGAAGATCGACCGGATGGTGACGGACCAGGCGCCGATGGTGACGCTGTTCAACCCGAAGCACGTCGACTTCGTCTCGAAGCGCGTCGGGAACTTCACCTTCAGCAAGCAGTTCTACTGGCTCGTGGCGAAGTCATGGGTCCAGTAGCTCCCCGCCGAAGCGAGACCGGGAGGCAATGAGCGAGGCCGCCGCGAGCGCGCCTGCCGTCGTGGGCGCGCTCCCGAGCGGCGCGAGCCCGTGGACGCTCGCGCGTCGGCGGCTGCTGCGAAATCGGATCGCGCTCGCGATGCTGGGTGTCTTCGTCGCGATCGTGCTGCTCTGCCTCGCGGCGCCGATCTACGCGCACGACATCGCGCACACGGATCCGTTCCGCTCGAACCTCAACGGGACGACGGTCGTCAACGGCAAGAGGGTTCAGGTCATGCCGCCGGCGACGAGCGGGCTCGCCATCGGCACGATCCCGATCGGCCCCACATGGGATCCGCACCATTACCTCCTCGGCGCCGACAACCAGGGGCGGGACGTGGCGGCGCGACTCCTGTACGGCGGGCGCAACTCGCTGCTGATCGGCTTCTTCGCAGCGCTGATCACGTGTCTGGCCGGCACGCTGATCGGGGTCGTGGCCGGCTTCTTCGGCGGCATAACCGACGGCGTCATCTCACGCGTGCTGGAGATCGTCTGGGCCTTTCCCGTCTATCTCTTCGCCATCTGCCTCTCGATAATCCTGCTGAACCAGGACTTCGTCTTGGGACCGATCCGGATCGGGTCCGGGAGCCTCGTGCTGCCGATCGCGATCATCGGCATCGTCTACATTCCGTACGTCGCGCGGCCGGTGCGAGGGGAGGTGCTCTCGCTGCGCCGGCGCGAGTTCGTCGAGGCGGCGATCGGACTCGGCGCGTCGAGGACCCGGCTCCTGCGCAAGGATATTCTCCCGAACGTCGTGACGACGGTGATCGTCCTCTTCCCGCTCGTCATGGCGATCGCGATGCTGACCGAGGCGGCGCTCTCGTTCCTGTCGATCGGCGTGCAGCCTCCGGACGCGACTTGGGGCACGATCATCCAGGACGGCAACGACCTGATCCGGACGCGCCCGACGGTCGCGCTCGCGCCCGGGCTCGCGATCGCGTTGACAGTCCTCGCGCTCAACGTGCTCGGCGACGGGATCCGCGATGCGCTCGATCCGCGCGCGAAAGTTCGGGGTCCCCGCTGATGCTCCGCTTCGTTGTACGACGCATGGCGTCTGCCCTGTTCGTGATGTTCGCGCTCAGCGTTCTCGTCTTCCTCATCTTCTTCGCAACGCCGGGCACTGACCCCGCCGCGAGGATCGCCGGGCGTAACGCGGATCAACAGACGCTGCGCGAGGTGCGGAAGGACTTCGGGCTCGACAAGCCGATGCCGGTGCAGTACGCGCTCATGATGAAGAAGCTCTTCGTCACGCGCGATCTCACGTCGTTCGTCAATCGCGGCGCGAAGGTGGTCCCGCAGGTCGTCGAAGCGGCGCCGGTGACGTTCAGCCTGGTGCTCGGCGCGTCCGTCCTCTGGGTCACGTTCGCGATCGGCCTTGGACTGGTCGCCGCGGTCTACCGCGGAAGAACCCTCGACAGGGTCGTGATGATCGTCGGGCTGATCGGCATCTCGATGCCGGTCTTTTGGCTGGGCGAGGTCGTGAATATGTTCACCCAGAGCCGGCTCAACCACACGTTCCTGTTTTCCTGGGTGCCGCCGCTCGGCTATGTCCCGTTGACGCAGTCTCCGATCGGCTGGTTCAAGGCGTTGCTGCTGCCGTGGCTGACGCTGTCCGTTCTCTACATCGGCCTGTACGCGCGTGTGCTGCGCTCGTCGCTTGTCGAGGCGCAGGAGGAGGACTACGTGCGAACGGCCCGCGCCAAGGGGCTCACCGAGCGACGCGTGCTTCTGCGTCACTCGCTGCGCACGTCGCTGATCGCGTTCGTGAGTCTCTTCGGGCTCGACTTCGGCGCGCTCGTCGGCGGCGGCGCGTTGCTCGTCGAGGTCGTGTTCAACCTGCACGGGCTCGGCTGGCTGACCTACCAGTCGCTGCAGAACTTCGACTTGCCGGTGATCATGGCGACGGTCGTGTACGCGGCGTTCTTTGTCGTGATCGTGAACGCGGTCGTCGACCTCGTGTATGCCCTGCTCGACCCGCGTGTTCGCCATGCCTGACGACGCCAAGACGCCCCTGCTCGAGGTGCGCGACCTGCGCGTCTCCTTTCGCACGGAGAGCGGGCTGGTCTGCGCGGTCGACGGGCTCTCGTTCTCGATCGCCCTCGGCGAGGTGCTCGGCATCGTCGGCGAATCCGGCTCGGGGAAGACCGTCTCGATGCTGACCGTCATGCGACTCATCCGTGACCCGAACGCGATCGCCGAGGGGCAGGTGCTTTACCGGGGACGCGACCTGATGCGGCTCAGCCAGAGCGAGATGCGCAAGGTGCGCGGAAGCGAGATCGCGATGATCTTCCAGGACCCGCTAACGGCGCTGACGCCGGTGTACACGGTCGGCTGGCAGATCGCCGAGCAGCTCCGTGCGCATCAGTCGCTGACGCGCCGGCAGGCGCACGCCCGCGCGCTCGAGCTGATGGCCGAAGTGGGGATACCGAAGGCGACGCGTCGCATCGATGACTATCCGCACCAGTTCTCAGGCGGCATGCGCCAGCGCGTGATGATCGCGATGGCGCTCTCCTGCAACCCGTCGCTGCTAATCGCGGACGAGCCGACAACGGCGCTCGACGTGACGATCCAGGCGCAGATCCTGACGCTGATGAAGAAGCTCAAGCGCGACTACGACTCCTCGATTGTGCTGATCACGCACGACATGGGCGTCGTGTCGCAACTCGCCGAGCGGATCATCGTCATGTACGCGGGCGGCGTGGTCGAGGAGGGGCCGAGGTCGGCGGTCTTCCGCGATCCGCAGCATCCGTACACGTGGGGCCTCCTCAACTCCATCCCGCGGCTCGGTCGCCCGCGCGTCAACCGGCTCACGGGAATCCCGGGTGCACCGCCGTCGCCGCTTGCACCTCCGCAAGGCTGTCGCTTCGAGCCTCGCTGTGCCTATCGCTTCGAGCTCTGCTCCACACGGCCCGAGCTCGCCGAGCGCGTGGAGCCCGGACGCCGCGATGCGTGCCACCTCGACCCGGCCGTGCGCAGCGCGCTACGGAGGAAGACGGCGTGAGCGCGAACGGGTCGGGTCCTGTCCTGCTCGAGGCAATCGATCTTGTCAAGCACTTCGCGGCGCGGACGAGCGCGGTCAAACGCACCACGTCTGAGGTCGTGCACGCTGTCGACGGCGTCTCGATCGAAGTCCGCCGCGGCGAGACGCTCGGCATAGTCGGCGAGTCCGGCTGCGGCAAGTCGACGCTCGGCCGGCTCTTCGTCCGCCTCCTCGAGCCGACGAGCGGAACGCTCCGGTTCGGCGGCGACGACATCACGACGCTCTCGCACCGCGAGCTCAGGCCGTACCGGCGGAAGCTGCAGATGATCTTCCAGGACCCGTACGCGTCGCTGAATCCGCGCCGGCGCGTGGGGGAGATCATCGCCGATCCGCTCGAAATCCACGGCGTCGGCAGGGGGAACGAGATCCGACGCCGCGTGCTCGAGCTACTCGACGTCGTCGGTCTTTCGCCGCATCACGTCAACCGCTTCCCGCACGAGTTCTCCGGCGGGCAGCGGCAGCGTATCGGTGTCGCACGCGCGCTTGCGCTCAACCCGCAATTGATCGTCGCGGACGAACCCGTGTCCGCCCTCGACGTCTCGATCCAGGCTCAGGTGATCAACCTCCTCGACGATCTGCAGGACGAGTTCCACCTCACGTACGTCTTCATCGCGCACGACCTTGGTGTCGTCCACCACGTCTCCGATCGGATCGCTGTCATGTACCTCGGCGTAATCGTCGAGACCGCGCCGGCGGACGATCTCTACGCGCAACCGATCCACCCGTACTCCGAGGCGCTCCTCTCGGCGATCCCGGACATCGACACGGGCGAAGAGGAGACGCAGCGCGAGCAGATCGTGCTCGAAGGGGAGGTGCCGAGCCCGATCGCGCCGCCGAGCGGCTGCCGCTTCCACACGCGTTGCCCGTACGCGACCGAGATCTGCCACGAGGTCCAGCCGCCGCTCGCCGACTTCGGCGACGGGCGCGTCGCAGCGTGTCATCATCCGCTCGGCGGCGCAGTTCCGGTGTCGGGCAAAGGAGCGACAACATGAGCGACGACGGGCAGCGCTTCCGCTGGGACGGGCACGAGACCTGGTACCAGGTTCACGGCGAGCTCGACCGTGGCTCCACGAAGACGCCGGTCGTGATCTGTCACGGCGGCCCGGGCGGGGCGCACGACTACGTCGAGCCGATCGCGGACCTGAGCCACTACGCGCGCGCCTGCGTCCTCTACGACCAGCTCGGCTGCGGAAACAGCGAGCACCTACCGGACGCTCCCGCGGACTTCTGGAGCCCGCAGCTCTTCAAGGACGAGCTCGCAGCTCTCACGCGGCACCTCGGCATCGATGATCGACACGCGGTCGTCGGACAGTCGTGGGGCGGAATGCTGGCGATGGAGTACGCGCTCGACCGTCCGAGCGGCCTGAGCGGGATCGTCGTCGCCGACTCGCCGGCAAGCATGAAGCTGTGGTTGGCCGAGGCGAACCGGCTTCGGCGCGATCTACCGGAGGACGTGCAGGAGACGCTGACGCGCCACGAGGAGAGCGGCACTACGTCGGATCCGGAGTACGGGACCGCAGTGCGCGTGTTCTACGACCGCCACATGTGCCGAGTGCCCTGGCCGGACTGCGTGGAACGAACGTTCGCGCAGATGGAAGCCGATCCGACCGTGTATCACACCATGAACGGGCCCAGTGAGTTCCACGTCATCGGCTCGCTCAAGGAGTGGGACATCACCGATCGGCTGCACGAGATCGCAGTGCCGACGCTTCTCGTATCAGGCCGTCACGACGAGGCGACGCCGCTGATCGTGGAGCAGATCCACGAGCGAATTCCCGGCGCGCAGTGGACGATCTTCGAGGAGTCGAGCCACATGCCCCACGTCGAGGAGCCCGGGGCCTTTCTCGCGCGGGTCGAGCACTTTCTGCAGACGATCGACAGCTAGGCCGCTACAGGTGGCGATGTCGGTTGCCAGCACCTGGTAGCCGGCCACGTCCCGGACGTCCACGTAACCCCAGAGGTTCCATTTTGCGCGCGTGCGGATCCAGCCAGACCGAAGGAAACTTCTTGTAGTCGTCCGCGGCCATGGTGTTGGAGAAGCGGAGCACGACGGAGGTGTTCCCGAACTCGCTGCGCGTGCTCACAGGCTTGCCTCCGTACGCTGCGTTTTGTTGCAGTTCGTTGCAACAACGAACCGCTTCATTTGCGGCGCGTTTCAGTTCGCCGCAGCTTGTTGCAGCTTGTCGAGTCGGACTTTTAATCCCAAGGTCGCAGGTTCGATCCCTGCCCGGCCCCATCCAATTTGCAGGAAACCGCTCTGACGATCGTCCTGCCCTTGCGCGGGTGTGCCCCGAGCGCGGCGCGCAGGTTGCAGAAGCCGGCGTAGGGATTTCATCGATGCGCAGCATCGATACATCTGCCACCTTGTCCCTTGCGAGTCACCTCGGCGCGAAGACGATTGCGCCAACTCGGAGGGAGAGGAGCGATGGATGGACCTCGTGCGAGGGCAATGGTGCGGACCTAATTTTCACCGTGCCTGCGGAGAGGCTCGGCGTTCGGTTCTACCGCATCGGGCGGAAACGGATATCGCTCCAGACACTAAGGAGAGGAAATGACTAGTCACCGCTGTGCAATTGTCTTGACGCGATTGCCGGACAAGAAGAGCCAAACCGAGCTACGCAGAAACCTCACCTGTTTCGGTCTGCTCGCGCTCGTCGTCGCGATCGGCGTCCTGGCGGGTGCGGCCCAGGCCGGGGCCGCAAACGGCCAGGGGCGGAGCTCCCTGGGATCGGTCGCGTCGGCGAATTCGAACATTGTTATCGATTGGAATAGGACACTCGTCGACGCGCTGCTCGTCGCGCACACCGCGCCCCAGCCCGGCACGCGGATCGGCGCGATCGTCCAAGTATCCGTCTTCGACGCCGTCAACGGCATCAAGGGGCGCTACACACAGTTCCATCCCGAGGTGATCACGACGAGTGCGCCTCGAGGCGCCTCTGCTCCGGCCGCCGCGGCCGGCGCAGCGTACACGGCGCTCGTCGCACTCTTCCCGGCGCAGAAGCCGACCTTCGACGCGCAGCTCGCCGCCACGCTCGCAGCACTGCCGGACGGCGGCACGACTCCGCCCGTCACTCGCGGTCTCGCCTGGGGGGAGACGGTCGCCAACGCGATTCTCGCGTGGCGCTCGGCCGACGGTTTCACTGCGACACTGCCTGCCTACATCGTTCAGCCGCTCCCGTCGTGGCAGCCGACACCGCCGGCGTTCGCGCCACCGGCGTGGCGGCAGTTCGCGGCGATGACGCCGTGGGCGTTGACCTCGCCTGGGCAGTTTCTCCCCGCGCTGCCGCCCGCGGTGACGAGCGCGCGTTACACGCAGGACTTCAACGAGGTGAAGGCGATCGGGAACGCTGCGACGTCGCCGCCCGATCTGGTCGCGACCGCACGCTTCTGGAACGCTCAGGGAGGGTTCGACACGGTCGCGACGATCTGGAACCGCACCGCCGAGCCACTCGTCTCAGGAGGGCACGCGTCGCTCGTCGACAACGCACGGTTTTTCGCGCTGTTGAACTCGTCGATGGCTGACGCGGTGATCGCGGTGTGGAACGCGAAGAACACGTACGACACCTGGCGTCCGATCACCGCCATCCGGAACGCGAACGTCGACAGCAACGACGCCACGCTCGTGGATCCAGGCTGGACACCGGTGCTCGTCACGCCGGCGTTTCAGGAATATCCGTCGGGCCACTCTGGCGTAAGTACTGCCGCGGCGACCGTGCTCGCCTCGTTCTTCGGGAACGACACGACGTTCACTGTCAGCTCTGACGGGGCCCCCGGTCTGCCCCGGACGTACTCGAGCTTCTCCGATGCGATCGACGAGGTCGCACTTGCGCGGATTGCCGGCGGAATCCACTTCCGCTTCGCGTGCGATGCCGCACAGCAGATGGGCGAGAGCGTCGCCGACTACGCCCTCGCGACCAAGTTTCTTCCGCGGCACGGCAACCACTAGGAAACGCGAGACACGAAGTAAGGAGATCTAATGCGCAGACCCAGACCATTGCTTGCTCTATTCGTGCTCCTGTTCGCGTTCGCGACGGCGGTCGTTCCCGCCGGGGCGATCACGAATGGCCAGCCCGACGGAACGGCGCATCCCAATGTCGGAGTGATGGTCGTCGACTTCGGCGCCGGCCCGCAGCGGCTGTGCTCGGGGGAGTTGATCGCCCCGACGCGTTTCTTGACGGCAGGGCACTGCACTTCCTTCCTGGTCAACAACCCGACCCTTCTCGGGGTGACGTTCGACTCGACGTTCAACCCAAGTACGTCGACCGTGATACCCGCGGTGTCCGTGAGCGTAGACCCGCTGTTCGGGAAAGGCCACGGCGACTTTCACGACCTCGGCGTGATCACCCTCGCAAGTCCCGTGGCGGCATCACCGGTGGTCTTGCCGACAGCCGGTCTCCTCGACCGGCTCGGCGCCCAGGGCGGCCTCAAAGGACAAGAGTTCACGATCGTCGGCTACGGAGCAACCGGATATGCGTTCGGCGGTGGACCGCCAACGCCCGTCGATTTCTTCCCCGCTGTCCGGAGGATCGCGACTTCGCCGTTCAAGGCGCTCGAACAGAACGTCTTGAGACTGCAAGGGAACACGACCGTCACCGGTGAGGGCGGAACCTGCGGCGGCGACTCGGGCAGCGCCAGCTACTTGAACGTCGGCGGTACCGACGTCGCTGTCGCGATCGTCTCACCTCCAGTTGACAGGAGGTGCGTTGGGAACGACGCGAACTATCGGCTCGACACGCCGTCAGCCCGCGCGTTCCTCGGGCGGTTCGTCACGCTTCCGTAGAGGGGCGAAGAGAGCGAGGGCGGCCGAGGTTGGTCGCCCTTGTCTCGATTGACGGGTTCGTGGCCATCAAACGGCTGTGAACGGAGCGATACTCCTTGGGTGCGACTGCACGGTCGAGCAGCGGAGACCCGGCGTGTCGACGCGCTCCTCGACTCAGCAGAGGCAGGCAAGAGTGGAACTCTGATGCTCCGCGGTGAGCCTGGAGTAGGCAAGACGGCCCTCCTCCGGTACGCGGAGGAGCAGGCGGAAGGGATGACCGTTCTCCAGGCGCGTGGCCTCGAGGACGAGGGAGAGCTCGCTTTTTCTGGCCTGGCCGATCTCTTTCGAGCGGTCCTTGATCAGCTCGAGACGATCCCGCCGGCGCAGTCGGCAGCGCTGGCCGGTGCACTGGGGCTTGGGCCGCCCGTCGCCGGCGACCGCTTCGTCGTGTGTGTGGCCACACTCAGCCTTCTCGCCGCAGTCGCAGAGGCACGACCGGTGCTCGCGATCGTCGATGACTGCCAATGGCTGGACGAGGCCTCGAGAGAGGCGCTCCTTTTCGCCGGCCGCCGCCTCGAGGCCGAGCACGTTGCGTTGCTCATGGCCAGCCTCGAGCCGGAGGCGGCCGCACACACGTTTGCGGGACTCGACGAGTTGACCGTCGCGGGTCTCGACCGCCGAGCGGCGTCGGGCCTCCTCGCGGAGTGTGTGTCGCACGCGATCGCGCCGCAGGTGATCGACCGGCTCATGCAGGTGACCGGAGGCAATCCGCTTGCGTTGCGCGAGCTCGCCGCGAACTTGAGTGAAGCACAGCTCACAGGTGCCGAAGAGCTCGGGGAACCACTCCCGCCGGCCGCAGGCGTCGAGCGCGCTTTCCTGCGGCGCGTGGAGCGGCTCAGTCCGGAGACGCGCAACGCCTTACTCGTAGTGGCGGCGAGCTCGGGCGTCACCGCTGCGATCGCTGCCGCCTGCGAGCTGCTTGGCTTTCCGCCGACCTCTCTCGAGCCGGCCGAAGAGAGAGGACTGATCCGAAGCGATGACGGGCGGACGCACTTCTCTCATCCGCTACTCCGCGCTGCGGTCTACCACTCCGCCACGATCACCGCACGTGCTCGCGCCCACACAGCTCTAGCTGAGGGACTCATGGTCGACGTCAAGCGGGAATCGGCAGAGGCGCACGAGCCCGTGTCGCTGCCTGCTGCAGAACGTCGCGCGTGGCATCTGGCCGCCGCAGCAAGATGTCCCGACGAGTTAGTCGCGGCGGCTCTCGAGAACGCTGCAGCCTCGGCTCGCGGGCGGGGAGGCTACGCCGCCTCGGCAACCGCACTCGATCGAGCTGCGAAGTTGAGCCCAGCCGACGAAGACCGAGTACGAAGGCTCCTCGGAGCTGCCCGCGACTGGCTTCTCGCAGGACATGCAGGACCGGCGCTCGAGCTGCTTCACGATGCCCTCGCCTCGACCAGCGACAACCGCCAACGGGCAGCCATCCAGCATCTGCGTGCACAGGTCGAGATGTCTCAGGGCGAGTTCGTTGCCGCCTACGAGCTGCTGGAGAGCGAGGCGGCGAGAATTGCGGACGTCGATGAGGCGCAAGCGTCGCTCATGCTCGCCGACGCGGCAATGGGCGCCGCCAGTGTCGGGGCGATCGAGGCGGCGGTGGGGCTGGGTCGGAAAGCCCACGCACTGGGGACGCGGGCAGGCGGCACAGCGCAACTGGTCAGCGACATGATCTTCGGAGCGTCGCTCGTGATGTCCGGGGAAACCGAGCAGGGCACGTCTCTCGTATTGCGTCACGCTCAACTCCCGGAGGGCCAAGACGCACCTCCCGCGGTCTTGCAAATCATGCCGACCGTGCTACTCGTCCTCGAGGAGTACGACCAGGCCCGTGCTCTTCTCGACTGGCTGAGCGCTTCGGCTCGTGCCCTTTCGGCTCCAAGCCTGCTCGTGCCCGCTCTCCCGCTCCGTGCCGATTTGGGTTACCGCACAGGGGATTGGCTCGCCGCGTACGCCGATGCCGTTGAGGGACTTCGTCTCGCGCGCGAGACGAATGGCAACATCCTGTACGGACTCGGCTACCTGGCCCAGATCGAAGCCACGCAAGGGCTCGAGAAAGATTGCAGGGAGCACACCGCCGAGCTCATTCTGCTGGGAAGCCGGTTCGGTGTCGGAGGAGTCCTTTCATACGCTCACACGTTCACAGGCAGGCTCGCGCTCGGCCTTGGCCTGATCGACGAAGCGATCGCCGAGCTAGAGGAGGCCACCCGCCTCATCGAGAGTCACAAGATGCGAGAGCCAAACTGGGTTCAGGAGGCACCCGACCTGATCGAGGCCTATGTACGGGCGGGCAGGATCGCCGAGGCGACAGAAAGGCTCGCGGATCTCCAGCAGAAAGCGGAACGGACTGAGCGTGTGTGGTCACTTGCTGCCGCCGCCCGCTGCCGCGGGCTCCTCGCCGACGAGCGGTCGTTCGAGCGGGAGTTCGAGGAGGCGCTCGCCTACCACGACCAGACACCGACGCCCTTCGAGCGCGCTCGAACCGAGCTGTGCTTCGGCGAGCGCCTCCGTCGTGCGAGGCGACCGAGCGACGCTCGACTGCATCTTCGCTCCGCCCTGGAGATGTTCGATCGCCTCGACGCAGCCCCCTGGGCAGCACGAGCGCGTTCGGAGCTTGAAGCGAGCGGAGAGATCGTGCGCCCGAGAGACGACGGAGGACTGCGGTCGCTAACCCCGCAAGAGCTACAGCTTGCGCTGATCGTCGGTCGCGGAGCGACGAACAAGGAAGCGAGCGCGGCACTTTTCGTCAGTCCCAAAACGGTCGAGGCGCACCTGCACCACATTTACGTCAAGCTCAGCATTCGATCGCGCACCGAACTCGCGCTCGTTCTTGCGCTCGCGCAAATGCTCGATTGACCACGCCTGTCTCATCGCTATTGGCGGACTCGGGCACCGACAAGGAGGCGAGTGCTCCAACCGCGCCGCGAGCGAGATCGCGTGAGTGCAGGCGCGTATGGATGCTTCTTGCCGCGTATAGCCCTATCTCCGCTTCGTTGTCCGTGAGGCCAACGGAGTGCGAGTCGGTACGTGGCTACTTAGGGTCGCCCGGGCAGTTGTCCACGTTGTCCTCCGCGTACTGCTCATGGATGGGCTCGCGGGCGAGTTCGTCCCACATGTTTGCGAGGAAGCGGGCGACCGCTGCGCACCGTGCTTGCAGGCCGGCAAGCGAGAATGCGCCGGCGGCAAAGACGCGCGCGCCCGAGGGCGCCTCGTAGTAGGTCATCTCAGCCGCGTGGCGCGCATTGAAGATGTGCGGGATCGTCGCAAGGACGCGGAGCGACTTGGGTGAGCCACGCGCTTCGTGGTCGGCCTCGATTCCGAACTTGGCGAAC